>CAZACE010000202.1:0-4194 GCA_964483255.1 uncultured Oscillospiraceae bacterium | reverse complement strand
AGACCATCGGCAGCAGATAGCCCGACAGGAAGCTGCTCTTCTGAATCGGGAAGAGGATGCGCAGCATGCGCTTATACCACGGAACGCCGACGATGACGGCGGCCTCCTCGATTTCGCCGGAAAGCTGCAGCATGGCGTTCACGCCGGAGCGCGAGGCAAATGGCAGGTATTTCACCGAGCCGATCAGCGCCAGCACGGCAAAGCCCTGCAGGCCGGGCACGCGTGTGCTCATGGCCAGATAGATCGCGCCGAAGGCGAGGGAGGGCATGAGATAGGGGAAGAAGGAGAGGTTGCTCACGGCGGTGGCGAGCTTGCTGCCGCGGCGCTTGACAATGCCGTAGCCCACGAGCACGCCGCTCGTGCCGGCGACCAGCGAGCAGGTGATGGCCAGCAGCAGGCTGAAGCCGAGCGCCTTGATAACCTTGGCACTCAGGAGGATACCGGTGCTGTCGCCCTGATCGAGATAATCCAGGTTGCGGCCGATCCAGAAATCGAGCGTCATGTTGGACAGGGAATAATCGCCGGCCTTGATGATGACTGATTCCAGCGCGAAGGTGATCAGCGGCACGACGGCGACGAGCATCATCACAACCGTGAGGATCACAGCGATGGGCAGATTGAGCCTGCGAAGGTTTACCAGCGAAATCTGGGAGGACTTGCCGGTGACGGTCGTGTAGCTCTTGCGGCTGCCGGTGATGCGCTGGTTGATCGCCAGAATTGTCACGCCGAAGATGATCATGACCGCAGCGATGATATAGCCCTGACCCGGATAGTTGTTGATCAGGGACATCATCTTCGTGGAGAGGACGTAATAGCGCACCGGGCTGCCCAGAAACACGGGCACGGAATACGCGCTCATGGAGCTGGCGAAGACCAGCAGCAGCGTGGAGAGCAGCGCGGGCTTGACGATGGGCAGCGTGATGCGCAGCATCACGCGCCAGCGCGGCGTTTTGAGGATGGTCGCCGCTTCCTCAAGGTTGGCGTCCATGTTGCGCAGGATGCCGCCGATGAGGATATAGGCAAAGGGTGCGTAGTGCAGACCCAGAACCAGCGAAATCGGGAAGAAGCCATAGACGAACCATTCCGGCATGAACACGCCGAAGACGGCTGCCATGATGCCGTTGGACGTGCCGGCGCCGACGTTCACGTTCTTGAAGAACGTCTGCCAGAATGTGGCCAGGGTCCAGGCGGGCATGATGTAGGGGAAGACGAATACGGTGGAGATGAATTTCTTGAATTTGAGGTTGGTGCGCGTGATCAGCCACGCGACAATGCCGCCGAAGAGGATGGAGATCAGCGACGCGGTGATGGCCACGGCGAGCGTATTGAGCAGCGGCTCATAGAATGTGAGGCGGCTGTAGGAATTCTTGCTCGTAAAGAAGATGCGTTCCAGGCTGTAGAGCGAGAAGCTGCCTGCCGGAAGCTTCACGGCGCGTGTTTCCTTGCCGGGATGCACGGTGATGGTTTCCAAAAAGAGCAGGATCAGCGGATAGAGCGTGAGCAAACACAGCAGGACACAGAATGTGACCAGAATGATGTTTGCCGGCTTGGAGAAAAAAGCCCGAAGCCGCGCGCGCTGCTTGGCACTGAAGGGATTTTGCATGGGTTCACCTCAGCTTGGTAAGGTTGGGAAGAAAAAGGCTGTAAGGCCGGATGCCTTACAGCCTTCTATCAAATGGCGAAATGGATTGGCGGCGCGAAGCGCAAGTGGCGGCGGCCACTGGCCGCTTACTGGAGGTACATGGTCACGAAGGAGTAGACGTCCTCGTAGTTGTCCAGGATGTATTCCGGATCTTCCATGACCAGGGAAGATTTCCAGGCATCCAGTGGCAGGTCGCCTTCCAGCGGCGCGATTTCGGTGTTGGTGGAATACGCACCGATGCTCTTGCCCCACGGCTTGAAGCCGTCGGCGCCCATCAGATACTCGATGAACAGCATCGCGGTGTACGGGCGGGAAGCGTTGGAGGAGAGCAGCGCATACATCGGATACATGAAGCCGGCGAACGGTTCGATCGGCGCGCCGGTCTCGGCGGCGACATACTGGCCGACGGTCAGATTCTCGGTGTAAACGGAGGAGGAGCGCAGCTTGGAGAGGACGAACAGGCCGAGCTTGCCCGCGGCGGTCTCCTGGCTCAGTTCCTCGGCGAGGGTGGTATCGGAGTTGCCGAAGACGCAGTTGGTCAGGAATTCGGCGATCCACTTGTAGCCGGCGTTCTCGTAGTCGCCCAGGTCGATGTCCTTGCCGTAGAGGTTCTTGTAAGCGTCGGCCAGCTTCGCGGACCATTCCTCATTGGTGAGCATGACCAGGAAGTTCATGTTGACCTGCTCGGAGTCCGGAGCCTTGAAGACGATGTTGCCCTTGAACTGCGGCTCGGTGAGCTGCCAGACGTTGGTGATCGACGGGACATTCTCGCCCTTGTTGTTCCAGATGAAAACCTTGTTGATGAACTGATGGATCAGCGGATTCTGGTCGCCCTCGGCCACGCTTGCCTTCACGGAGGCAGGCACGAAGTTGACGAGATAGCCGGTATCCAGCGCCATGGACTGCAGGGAAGCGCCGTCCTGGATCATGACCATGTCTGCGCCCTTCGCGCCGCCCTCGATTTCAGTGGAGAGCTTGGTGTAGATCTCGGCGTCCTTGAGGTTGCTGCCCTCAAAGGGGATGTTGTAGAGCGCGCCGAAGTTTTCTGCGGCGGTAACGATGCGGCTGGTGTTGCCGTAGACGATGAAGGTGCCTTCCTCAGCGAGCGCCTTTTCGACGAGCTCGTCATGGGTCATGGTTTCGGCGGCCTTGGCCAGATCCGCAACGGTATCGGCCATGGCAAGCGAGCAGCTGAGCACAAGCGCCAGCGCCAGCAGCAGGGAAACGAGTTTCTTCATACGGGAAATCCTCCTTTTGTTCTGGATGGTCGGATTCAGCTACCTATAATATACACGTTTGTGATAAATACGTCAAACGGTTTTGTGCGATTTGGATAGAAAAATCGCGGTTTGAGCTTGATGGGGCGGCGCTTTGTGCTATACTGAAAGAGACAGATGATCGGCGGGCCGTTTTGGAGCCTGCGGCGTGATTGAAAACCGATGGTAAGCAGATAGACATGAGAAAGAACTTTGGTGCTAAATCTTATTGCTATCCGCTTTGACCCGGTTTCGATGGGTTATCTGCGCCTGGGCGAGCGCGTAGGCAATGCGTTTGCCGACGAGGCGCAGCTTGGATGAGAAAGGAAGAATAGCAGATGACGAAGATCCAGATTGTAAGAAACGGCCAGGTGCTCGCCAGCGTGCAGCAGGAGCATGAAGCGCAGCTGCTCTACAGGGGCGAATATCTGCCGGGCGACGAGATCCTTTTTGAAACGGACACACAGCACGCGATCGTGCAGGTGGATCAGGCTGTCAAGCCGGCGCGCGTATATCTGCCCGAAAAGAGGTTCTCCTTCCGTCTGCCGCTGGAGGGCGACAATCCCGTAGTCTATGCGCCGGGCGCGTTTACGGGCGACATGCATCTATGCTCGATTCGCCCGGATACGGACAACAGCTACCGCAATCTGGCGCGCAATCCGGCCGATCAGCGCGGAGATGTGACCTGCTATCCGCATGCGACGGCGAACGTGGAGACGCGCAATGAGAGCGTCTTCTGCGCCAGAAACACCATCGACGGCGAGCACATTGCCTGCGGTCACGGCGAGTGGCCTTTTGGCAGCTGGGGCATCGGCGCGCGCACGGATGCGGAAATGACGCTGGACTTTGGCCGCGAGGTGGAGGTCAACAAGATGATCCTCTATCTGCGTGCGGATTTCCCGCACGACGCCTACTGGATTCAGGGCACGGTGCGCCTTGGCGACGGCGCAGAGATCACTTTCCCGCTGGAGGGCATCGACGGGCCGCAGGAAATCAGCCTGAACGGCTGGCACCGCATTCGCAGCCTGAAGCTCTATAAGCTGATCAAGTGCGATAATCCGTCGGCATTCCCGTCGCTTCGCCAGATCGAGGTATACGGCAGGGATATCGAATAATGGGGACGTTGGGACCGCATGCCCCAAACCCCGCCTGAGGGATGTTATCCCTCAGACTCCCTATTTCGCTTCGCGCATGCAAAGCGAAGCTTGGAGGATATGAAGAATAAAACGCCGTGCGGCCATTGCCGCGCGGCGCTTTGCGTATGATGATGATATCAGCCGAGTTTGCGGTAGCCAA
>CAZACE010000201.1:0-4197 GCA_964483255.1 uncultured Oscillospiraceae bacterium | reverse complement strand
CTCAATGAAGCGGCCGGCGTATTCCGGACCGGTCAGCTCCTCCTTGAAGGTATGCAGGCCAAAGCCATTGTGAATGCACTGGTTGAGAATGCCGCCCAGCTCGTTGTCGCGCTCAAGGATCAGGATATCCTGGATACCGGCCTTGCGCGCAGCCACAGCGGCCGCCAGACCGGCGGGGCCGCCGCCGATAATGACAAGTTCATACTCTCTCATGGCTACCCCTCCTTAAATCTTATCCTTGTTCGTGCCGACGATCAGCTCGGAGCCATAGCCGGACTTGGTGATGTCGTTCATATCCACGCAGCGCTCGCGAGCGAGGATCTCCATGACGCGCGGACTGCAGAAGCCGCCCTGACAGCGACCCATGCCGGCGCGGGTGCGGCGCTTGACGCCGTCCAGGCTCTTGGCGCCCGGAACGCGGCGGATGGCGTCGATGATCTCACCCTCGGTGATGGTTTCGCAGCGGCAGATGACAGTGCCATAGGCCGGGTTCTCCTTGATGAGCTTGGCGCGCTCCTCAAAGCTGAGAGCCTTGGGATCGACGATGCCCTTGCGGGTGCCGTCGAAGGTCGGATCATCCTCGAGGCCGAGGATATCGGTCACGATGCCAGCGACCATCTTGCCGATCGCCGGAGCGCTGGACAGACCCGGGGACTCGATGGCGGCGCAATCAACAAAGCCATCCTTCACCTCGCCGATGAAGAAGTCATGGCGGGCTTCATGGGCACGCAGGCCGGCGAAATTGGTGATCACCTGGCGCAGCGGCACATTCTTCACAGCGAGGGAGCACTTGGCGCGTACCTCATCCAGACCATCCTGGGTGGTGTTGGTCGCTTCCTTCTTGCTCTGATCCATATCGATCGCAGTCGGGCCAACGATGGTATTGCCATGGACGGTCGGCGCGACGAGCACGCCCTTGCCGAACTTGCCCGGCAGCTGGAAGATCGTGTTCTTGACATGGCCGCCGGTGGTGCGATCCAGCAGGAAGTAATCGCCGCGGCGCGGAGTAATCGTCATGCGGTCGTCAGAGACCATGTTGTGCAGCACATCGGAATAGACGCCGGCGGCGTTGACGACAACCTTCGCCTCCAGGTCGCCCTGATTGGTATGCACAACCCAGCCGCCCTCAACCTGCGTGAGGCCGGTGACGACGGTGTCGAACTTGAACTCGACGCCGTTCTTCGCCGCATTTTCAGCCAGCGCATAGGTCAGACCGAACGGGCAGACGATGCCGCCGGTGGGCGCATACAGCGCAGCCACTGCCGCGTCGCTGATGTTGGGCTCCATGGCCACGAGTTCCTCGCGCTCGATGATGCGCAGTCCCTCGACGCCGTTCTTCACGCCGTTTTCATAGAGCTTCACAAGGTTCGGGCGGTCCTCTTCGCTGAGCATGACGACAAGACTGCCGTTCTGGATATAATGGAAATCCAGTTCTTTGGCCAGTTCAGGCATGATGCGGCTGCCTTCGACGTTCAGCTTGGCCATCAGGCTGCCATTCGTCGCGTCATAGCCGGCATGGACGATCGCGCTGTTGGCCTTCGTGGTGCCGCAGCAGACGTCCTCTTCACGCTCGACGACCAGCACATCGGCCTTCTTGCGGGAGAGCTCGCGCGCCACCGCACAGCCAGACACGCCGGCGCCGATTACGATAATATCATGCATGTTCAATTTCTCCTTTGTCCATACATTCATTTTTGACGGTTTTTGCGATTATGCGAATCGATTTTGCGCAGCAATTTGAAAACCGGAGCGATCTGGGTCTGGAATGTCTTTCCCGTCTTCTGCTCAACAAAATAACGGAAATCGTCCACTTCCTTCCCCAGCTCATTCTTGGGAATCATATAGCCGCCAAACTGATCCCGAAAGAGATAGAAATGATCCGCATCCTCGCCAAGGCGAAAAACGCTGTCGTACATCAGAGGATCGCCCAGCGAGGTATTCTCCGGCATGGTGATGATCTCCATCGCATTATCGCGGAACAGATAGCGCGAAACCGGGTACTCAAGCCCGGAGGCTTCAATCGCCTTGGACATCTTACCTGCCGTATGATTGGCCTGAGCATACTTGCTGGATGTGAGATAAGAACCATATACGATCAGCAATACGCCCCACCACTGGGAGAAATTCAGAATGCCAGCGGCCATCGCAGCGAAGCTGATGAGCGAGCGCACAATATAGTTTTTCTTACAGAACAGATCGTACTGCATATGCGCCAGCGCCTCAAAGGTCTTCTTGTTATGCCGCATGGTCGCCTGGTAATGAATCATAATTATCTCCCATTGGATATCAATTTGTTCAAGCAATTCACTGTCTGAAAAAAGTCTGAGTGGCATTTGAGCCACTCAGACTTCTTCAGCTCAAAGCTTCGAGCAGTACATGTTTACTTAACCATGTCAGCAGCTTACGCTCCGTACATGAGGTCCGGCACGATGGTAACGAGAACCGGGCAGTAGGTGATGAGGATCAGGACGATCAGCAACGCCACAATATACGGCCAGACTTCCTTCAGGAAATCGGAGATCTGACAGCCGGTGATACCGCAGACCGTGAACATCATCGAGCCGAACGGCGGCGTCAGACCGCCGATCATGATATTGACGATGGCGACGAGACCGAAGTGGTAGACGTCGATGCCCATCTGCAGGGCGACCGGCAGCAGCAGCGGAGTGGTGATCATCAGAACCGCGCCGCCCTCCAGGAACATACCCATGATCAGCAGGAGAACATTAACCATCATCAGGAAGATATACTTATTGGTGGTTATAGAGAGGATGGCGTTAGCCAGAATCTTCGGCAGGTTGATCCAGGAGAGATACTGACCGAAGACGTTGGCAGAAACCATGATCAGGACGACCGCAGAGGTACCGGAGATGGACTCCAGCAGGATCGGGATCAGATGCTCACGCAGGCTCAGCTTCTTATAGATGAACTTGCCAACGATGAACGCATACAGAACAGCGAACGCGCCGCCCTCAGACGGGGTGAACATGCCCAGACGCAGACCGATGATGATGCCGAACGGGAAGAACAGACCCCAGAAGGACACCAGCGCCTGCTTGAGGATCACCTTAATCGGCGGCAGCTTCTCACGGGTCTTCGGATAATTGCGCTTGTGCGCGATGATCGCCGTGGTGATCATCATCGCGCCGGTCATCATGAAGCCCGGCACATAGCCAGCGGCAAACGTGCGGCCCAGAGAAGCCTGCGCAATGAGGGTATACACGACGAGGTTAACTCCCGGCGGGATAACCGGCGTGGAGGCAGAAGACGCAGCGGAAACCGCAGCAGCAAATGCCTTCGAATAGCCGCGCTTCTCCATCTCAGGACAGAGCATGCGCGCGTCCATCGCGGCGTCAGCGTTGGCGGAACCGGAGCAGCCGCCCATGAGCATGGACAGCAGCACGTTCACCTGCGCCAGACCGCCCTTCATGTGACCGGTCACGCACTCACAGAAGTCCATGAGCTTTTCGCTCAGGCCGCCGTAAGACATGACGGAGCCAGACATGATGAAGAACGGAATCGCCAGCATGGAGAAGGACTGGGTCGCGTTCATAACCTTCTGCAGGATCAGCCACGGCTGGGAAGTCGTGTCGATGAACAGGAAGTAGAAGAACGTGGAGCCGAACAGCGCGTAGACGATCGGCATGCCCAGGAAGTAGAAGCAGAGAACCATGAGCATCGGGATGATCTCAATAAACTCCAACGTCATTCTTCTCGCCTCCTTCCGGATCGTCGTGGTCCGCATCGATACCCTTGAAACGGTGAATCATGAAGCGGATGGAATGGAACGTGGACAGACCGAAGCCCAGCGGCACGGCGATGCCGTTCCAGATCTTGGGGATACGCAGGTAATCCGACAGGACGAGCTTAAACGCGCCGCTGCGGGAGAACACGAGGTGATAGCAATACTGCGCGCTGATAACAGTCAGCATGATCAGGAAGAACAGCTCGATGACAGACATCACAGAGCTGACAACGCGCCTGGTCTTTTCCGGCAGGTACTTGATCAGGATATCGACACCCAGATGCTCATGCTTGCGGTAGGCATAGGCGCTGCCGATGAAGCAGGTCCACACGAACAGGCCGGTAACAACCTCTTCGGACCACTTGATCGGCGCACTGAAGAAATAACGCATGATGATGTTCGCATTGACCAGAATAACACAGGCAAGCAGCGTCACGGAGGTCACGATTGCG
>CAZACE010000200.1:0-4217 GCA_964483255.1 uncultured Oscillospiraceae bacterium | reverse complement strand
GTCATGGGTAACGTAGATGAAGGTGGTCTGCAGACGCTTGTGCAGCTTGGAGATCTCGGTACGCATCTGAACGCGCAGCTTGGCGTCCAGGTTGGAGAGCGGCTCGTCCATCAGGAAGACCTTGGGCTCACGAACGATAGCACGGCCCAGAGCAACGCGCTGACGCTGGCCGCCGGACAGAGCCTTGGGCTTACGGTTCAGCAGGTGGCTGATGTCCAGGATCTTGGCGGCTTCTTCCACGCGCTGCTTGATCTCGGCCTTGGGGGGCTTGCGCAGCTTGAGGCCGAACGCCATGTTGTCATACACGGTCATGTGGGGATAGAGCGCGTAGTTCTGGAACACCATCGCGATGTCGCGATCCTTCGGCGCGACGTCGTTCACGAGGCGATCGCCGATGTAGAGCTCGCCCTCGGAAATCTCTTCCAGACCGGCGACCATGCGCAGGGTGGTGGACTTGCCGCAGCCAGACGGACCGACCAGAACGATAAACTCCTTATCATCGATGTCGAGGCAGAAGTCAGAAACAGCAGTAACGTTGCCAGAGTAAATCTTGTAGATGTGGTTCAGCTTAAGGCCTGCCATTGAAATATCCCCCTTCAATTCTTCGAAAGTGACTTGACGCCGCCTATTTCGTCCTGCGGCGTTCTGTTGAGTACATTATACGGATTATTTTCATATTTTGCAATTGAATAAGTTCACAAAAAACTTTCAAATTTCAGCTCTTTGTCCCCCGTTTTTTTGATTTCTTTCGGTCGATTTTTCATTATATTTTCCGGTTTTTTCAGTTTACATCTTTATTATTCATTATTTCTCCCATTTTCTCTTGTTTTCTTCGTTTTTGTTCATTCTGTTCACGCGTTTTATTTGGTCCATTTATATTTTCTTTGCAGCATCCGAATCGTCGGTAACGTTTCCGAAACAAAAATCTTGGGCAAAACATATGTTTAAGCCCGTTATTTGAAAAAAACCATTTGTTATCCTGCATTTTTTGCGCATCAATTCCTTGTTTTTGAATGAATCTTTGTTTCTGTTGATTTTATCAAGATAAAGCAAGTTGTGCAAATTGCACATATACAACATTTCACATCCTCTTCGAAAAAAGATTTCGCAATTATAGAAAAAACAGCATGAAATCTCCATGCTGTTATCGTATTTTATCTATAATTCATCCGTTTTTAAACGCCTTCAACGCGGATGACGCTGCCTGCGGCAACCTTATCCATATCCAGCTGGGCAAGCGCGCTGCGCACAGCCTTCTCGGAGGCCTTATGCGTAAGCAGAACCAGCTGCACATAGCCGCGCTCGTCACGCTCTCCTTTTTGCACCATGGACGCAATACTCACGCCATGCTCGGCAAATTTGCCGGAGACCAGCGCCAGAACACCCGGTTCATCCTTGGCGCGCATGCGCACAAAATGAACACACGCCCAGTCGTCCGCCATTTCACAGGGCTCATCCCCTACGGCGGGCAGCTGATGGCGCTTGGCGCGCGCTGCCTTCACAAGATCACTCACCAGGGCGCTGGCAGTGGGCATATCGCCTGCGCCACGGCCATAGAACATCATCTCGCCGCAGGCATGGCCATTCACATAGACGGCATTGAACGCATCGCTCACGCCTGCAAGCGGATGACTGTCCGGGACGAACGTGGGATGCACACGCGCCTGGATCTTGCCCTCCTCTTCCTTGGCGACAGCAAGGAGCTTGAGGGTCAGGCCGAATTCCTTGCCGCACTGAACATCCAGCGGCGTCACGCCGGTGATGCCCTCACGATAGATATTTTCTACCGGCACATGCCGATGGAACGCCAGTGTGGAAAGAATAGACAGCTTATACGCCGCATCGTAGCCCTCCACATCCGCCGTGGGATCCGGCTCAGCCAGACCCAGACGCTGCGCATCAGCAAGCACGGCCTCATACGCCGCGCCCTCGCGGCTCATACGCGTAAGAATATAGTTTGTAGTGCCGTTGATAATGCCCATTACGGATGTGATGCGGTTCGCCTGAAGAGACTCATTCATTGCGCGGATGATCGGAATCGCGCCGCAGACGCTCGCTTCATAATACAGCCCCGCCCCGTGCTCACGCGCAGCCGCGATGATGTCATCCCAATGGGAGGCGAGCGCCATCTTGTTGGCCGTGACGACCGTCTTGCCAAGAGACAAAGCGCGGATCATGTAGGAGGCTGCAGGCTGCTCGCCGCCCATAAACTCCATCACGATATCGATTTGCGGATCCTCCAGCACGCTTGCCGCATCGTCTGTCAGCAGCGACGCCGGAATATCCCCATTGCGTTTTTTATTCAGGGAGCGGACCAGGATCTTCTCGACCCGAAAAGCCACGCCTTCGTTCTTTTCCATCTGATTGCCGTAGGTTTCAAGCAGCTTATATACGCCGCAGCCGATATTGCCGCAGCCCAAAAAGCCGACTCTGATCGTATTCATGCATGTCCTCCTGCAGGCCATCTCATCAGGCCTGATTCTTTTCATAGATGATTCTAAGACCCGTGAGCGTCAGATCCGGATTGATGACGTCGATGACGCTAGAATTGTTTTTAACCATATGCGCCATGCCGCCCGTAGCGATAACCTGTGCATCCGGGCAGCCGATTTCGGCCTTCATGCCGCTGACAATCTTTTCCACAGAACCGATATAGCCATAGAGAATGCCGGACTGAATATTGGCCACCGTCGTGCGGCCAATCACCTTCTGCGGCATGACAAGCTCAATAGACGGGAGCTTTGCCGTGCCGGAGGCGATCGCGCGGTTCATCATGCGCAGGCCCGGTCCGATGGCTCCGCCCAGAAACTCATTCTTGTCGGACACGACGCCGTAGGTCGTCGCTGTGCCAAAATCGATAAAAATTGACGGACCGCCATAGAGCGTAGAGACGGCGACGGCGTTGGCGATGCGGTCACTGCCCAGCTCTCGCGGGTTTTCATATTTAATATTCAGGCCGGTTTTCATGCCCGGCACCAGAAAGCGCGGCTCCATGCCGAAATAATCGCCGCACATGTGCTCAATGGTGAAATTGATCGTCGGCACGACGGACGAAATCATGATGCCCTCGATGGCCTTCATATCCAGCCCATGATAGCGGAACAGATCGGCCATGATGATGCCGTACTGATCGGACGTCATGGACGGCTCTGTCACGCAGCGCCAACGTTTGAGCAGCGTTTTTCCATCAAACACCGCCGCCTTGATATTCGTATTGCCGATATCCATTACAAAGATCATCGCTTATTCCTCCATAGCACGTGCTCGCGCATCATCGCGCGGCTCTGCCCAGCGCTTTCTTCACGCCGCCGGCGACCGCTGCGCCCGTAACCGAGCAGACAACAGCCTCCACAACGCCCTGAAAGCCCACGAGCAGAATAACAAACATCAGCGGATTCGCTGCGTTCTTGCTTGCAGCCAGAGACTGGATATAATCCGTCTGATAAAATGCAAGGACAATATAGCCCATAAACAGAAGCGTATTGAGAAGCGGCGCACTCAGCGAGGTCACGAAGCAGCGGACTGCATCGTTTTTGCTGATCCGCCTCATTCCCTGATAGACAAGGCCCACGCAGGCGCCCATGAGCACGCGCGTGCCGAAACAGAGGATAAACGTATGCACAGGCGAAACAGCCAGCAGATTTGACGTCATGATGGACGCACCTTTGATCGCATCCAGAAAGCTGACAAAGCCAAATACGCCGCCCAGAATCATGCCCGCAAGCGGTCCCAGGATAATTGCGCCGATTGCGATCGGTACCGTCAGAAAGGACATATACAGCGGCCCCACCGGCACGCTGCCCAGACCAATGGCCTTCATCACCATTTCGACGGCGATCAGCAGCGCCATCTGCGTGAGATAGCGCACATCATACTTCTTGTTTCTGCGCATGTTCATTCCTCCGTTCGGGTTCACCAAGGATACCCGACATTGTCTTTTTCGGTTTTACATTGAAGTTTTCTGTCTATTTCCGGTCTGCCCTTTGCCAAAGCAGCAGCCGGGATGCATAACATTTTATCAGATGTACACGGCTGATGCAAGTTTTCACATATGGTTTGACAAAAAACCTTTGACAAAAAAGACAAAACCACCACAAAAAAGAGAGTTTTTCGAAAGAAATCCCTTGACAAAACGACAAGTCCGATCTATAATATGTTCTGTTCCCGCGGGAATGGCGGAATTGGCAGACGCGCTAGATTCAGGTTCTAGTGAAAGC
>CAZACE010000199.1:0-4231 GCA_964483255.1 uncultured Oscillospiraceae bacterium | reverse complement strand
ATCGGTAATATTCAGTCCGTCAAAGCGATACTCACCCTCATCCGCCGTATCCAGACAGCCGATGATGTTCAGCAGGGTCGTCTTGCCGGAGCCGGATGGGCCGATGATGGAGACAAACTCGCCGGGCTTGATGTGGATATCCACCCCGTCAAGCGCGGCCACAACGTTGTCGCCCATGTGGTATTCCTTGCGGATACCCTGCATCACAATCATGTGCGCACCTCCTTAGCGCGGGCCGCCGCCCATGCCGCCACCGCCGCCGCCCATGGCGCCGCCGCCCATGCCGCCGCCCATCATGCCGCCCATCATGCCGCTCATCATGGAAGCGCTGTCATCATCTTCGCTGGCGGTATAGAGCACAATGTCGCCTTCGGACAGACCGGACGTGATTTCCGCATAGTCGTCGTTCTGCATGCCAACCTCAACCTGTACCAGGGAGCCGGTGACGTTCTGAGCGCTCTGAATCTCAACGCCCTCATACAGCCAGGCCTTCACCTTCGCAACCGCATTGCCGGCAAAACCCTTTACCTTATCAATGATACTCTCATTGCTCTGCTCCGCAGCCTCGTTACCGGTCTGCGTCATGCCTTCAGGCATCTCGCCTCTGGCAAAACCATTGCCCATATCCGGTCTCTGGCCGTCAGAGGACATGCCGCCCTGCGCACCCGGCATGCCCTGCATGCCCTCGCCGCGGCTGCCGCGCTGGCTGCTTGCACTCTGCGCAGCGCTGGAAAGCGTCATCGTGCCTCCGTCGGCGACCATGACATAGGTCTTGTTGCTGATGGTCATCAGCGCTTCAACCGGCACATAGAGCACGCTGTCCGCAGACGCAACCTCGATTTCGCCCGTCGCGTTCATGCCCGAGCGCACGCCGGTGCCCGCCGCATCAAAGGTCAGTTCCACATCATACGTGGTCACGCCGCCGGAATTGCTGCCGACCGGCGCAATCTTGTACACCTCGCCCGTGAGCTCAAGGCTGCTGAGCGCATCGATGGTGATGGTAACCGGCTGACCGATTTCCACCTGAACGACGTCCAATTCGTCCACGCCGATCGTCAGGTTCATATCCTCGCCCTGCAGAATAGAGCCGATCAGCGTGCCGTTGTTGATCTCGTCTCCTTCTTCCACATTGATGGAAGCAATGGTGCCGTCGCACGGCGCGACGATGATCAGGCTCTCACGCTGCGCAATCGCATTTTCAAGCTCCTTAGCCGCAGCCTCGCGCTGCAGGCGCAGGTTTTCGATCGTCAGCGTCAGCGGAGAATCCTCCAGACGGAACATGCGCTCACCGCGGCCAACTTCCTCGCCGACAATGGCGTCAACATAGGTGATCGTACCGCCGAACGCAGAAACCGCCATCGGCTTGTTGCACTGGAGCTCGCCCTTGCCGACGGTTTCGCCGTCCGCATTACGGACTTCGCAAACCGTACCCAGGATCATATCCGCGCGGCCGTCGCCGTCAAAGTCCTCATTCACCGGAAGCTCTTCTTCCATGATGGTGATGACAGCGTGCGTGCCCTGGCGCGTAAGCTCGATGACAGTGCCCTCGGCGTAGATATGATCGCCAATCACCGTCACCTTTTCATCCAGCGTCAGGCCCAGCTGACCCTCCTGCGCCGTCAGCTCCACGCGCATGCGCTCGTCGGTCGAGATGATCGCCAGCGCACCCTCGCGGCGGAAAACGGCCAGCGCGTCATCGCCCGCCTTGCCGTAGATCGCCATGACGCGGCCGGCAATCGGCGCTTCGATCTTGGTCACCTTGTTGCCCGAACGGGTATCGGTGATCTTTGCATCCAGATCCCACAGCGCAAATTCCAGATCCGTGATCGTATCGTCGATATCTTCGTTGGTCAGTACGGCAAGAATATCGCCCTCCTTGACCTCATCGCCCACGGAAACACGCAGGTTCGTCAGCGTGCCATCCGCCTCAGCCAGCAGGTTCGGCTGATTGCGCGCCGAGGTCGTGCCCGTGCCATAAACAGTCTCGTTCATCGCGCCGCGCACAACCTGCGTCTGATCATAGCCTTCGTCAACCGTCGCATTGGCCGCCTGATTCTGAATATACGCCTTTGCGCCAAAGAGCACGACGACAACCAGAATAGCCAGCTTGATCAAGCGCTTGATCCACTTCTTGATCGAGCGCCGGGATTTACCGCGGCGCTTTTTCGTCTTGTTTTCACTCATGATGATTCCTCCACCCCGAAACCAAAGCGGTTGTAGTTTTAATTCCTGCCCATTGTAGCTGAATATCTTGGCAGAATTGTGGCAAAGAAAATAACAAACAATTAACACATGCGTCATAATATGATTTATATTCTCCAGCATAGAAAAAGGACGGAAGCCCGTCCTTTATTTCTTGGCGTAAAGCCAGAGAAAAGCCTTGCAGGATATGCGCAGCAGCAATCCCTGCGCCGCGACCATGCCATCCCCGCTTGCAAGCGCGTAGCCGCTGAGCTCTTTGAGATTCTCCCTAACAAATCCCTCCGCCTCCCGCGCAATCTCAGGCGGCAGGCGATAAGCCGGGATATTCTTGGCTACGCTCAGCGCGATCTGACCCACGCGCTTTTGAAGCGCCCGCTTGGCCGCGCGGTCATTAAGCGTTCCCGCCAGCGCCGAGAGCCTGCGGCAAACCTCCAGATAGCTCCGGCACCACCGGCTCGATTTGGCGAACGAGCCCATGATGCTGCCCGCGCGCTGACGATAGCGCAGGATTTCCATCTCAAACGCTGCCGCACGCTGCGCTTTGAGCAGGCACGGCGCCTGAAAAAGCTCATCCTCAAAGAGCAGGCCTTCGGCCATCACGAGGTTATTCTCTTCCAGAAAGCTTCTTTTGTATATGCACTGCCAGACCATCGGCTCATACAAGCCGGCACGACACTGGCTCTCAAAGAGCGCTCCGCCCGTCATCACATCCGTTTCCGGAATCGCCGGACCCGGCGTCACCTCGCCCGTCTCGTCGTCAAAGAAGACAAAGCGCGCTTTAGCGACGTCCAGCTGCTTTTCCTTTGCCGCACGCGCAA
Source organism: uncultured Oscillospiraceae bacterium (assembly GCA_964483255.1). Taxonomy (GTDB): domain Bacteria; phylum Bacillota; class Clostridia; order Christensenellales; family Aristaeellaceae; genus Ventricola. Next base: position 1,211 of record CAZACE010000199.1, on the reverse strand, counting down.
GCGCCATCAGGTTTTCCGGCTCCGGCAGATCGTCACTGTCCAGGAAATAGACATATTCTCCCATAGCCTGTGCAGCGCCTGTGTTGCGCGCCGCAGAGAGGCCTCCATTTTTCTCCCGGCGGATGACGCGCGCATTGTCATGCGCAGCGCAGTATCGCGCCGCAATCTGAGCACAGGCGTCCTGACCGCAGTCGTCCACCAGAAGGATTTCGCAGTCGGTCAGTTGATCCAGCAGCGCGAGGCACTCGCCTATGTACTTTTCCACCTGATAAAACGGAACCACAACGCTGAGCAGCATGGCCTCTCCTCCGATGACTATCCCCTTGCGAAACAGAGGGATTTATGCGATAATAAGATTATCTATGGAGTATTATAACATATTCCGCCGCAGGAGGGAAGATTGATGATCAGCGTTATTGTCATCGGCAAAAACGAAGGCGCGCGCCTTGATGCATGTATGGAAAGCATTCGCATGGCGCTGGGCTTTCTGGCGCATGAGATCATCTACGTCGATTCCAGATCTTCGGACGACAGCGTCAGCCGCGCCAAAGCATGCGGCGCGCGCTGCTTCATTCTCTCCGGTGAAAAGACAACTGCGGGCCTTGGCCGCTTCGTCGGCACCAGAGAGGCGCGCGGCGAATACCTGCTCTTCCTGGATGGCGACATGCAGCTTGAAAAGGGCTTTTGCGAAAAGGCCATGATGGCCATGGCGCAGCGCAGCTACGACGGCTGCACCGGCATCCGCAAGGATATCTACCTCAAAAACGGCGAGATTATCGGCGAAAACGCCAACTACTTCGGCTGCACGGCCGAACGCATCGCGCCGGAATTCGGCGGCGCGCTTTTCATCAAGAAGGAAGCGCTGGAAAAGGCCGGCGGCTGGTCGCCGGATACCATCGCCTGCGAGGAGGCCGAGCTGCACGCACGCCTGAAGGCGCACAAGCTTCAAATTGCCGAGCTTCCGATTCCCATGATCATCCATACGGACGCCGTACGCGAGGATCGGGGCGTTTGGGGCGTGGCGTTTTCCCGCCGCCGCCTGGGCGAAGGCCAGGCGCTGCGCTGCGCGATGGCGCTTCATCAGGCCAATGCCTATATCCACCACGAAAGCGAAAAGTTCCTGCTCTATTCTGTCGACTGGATGTGTGTGATTCTGATCGCTCTGCTGGGCGTATGGTGTCTGCTTGGAGCACTGTTTTTCCAGACGGCGC
>CAZACE010000198.1:0-4236 GCA_964483255.1 uncultured Oscillospiraceae bacterium | reverse complement strand
CACGGCGTTAGCCGTGACGGATGAGGTCTCCGGCCGCAGCCGGACATTGCTTACTTAACTTAATATCCCGAAAGACAGCAAAGCCCGCTTTCCCGCCCCTTCTTTGCAGTTTGACATCCATGTATGCGCGCATGTATAATAGATTCCATCGAGACTACCTTCCGGGAGGTTTTATCATGGCCAATCATGTTCAGCTTTTCTGCGATTTCATTCAAAAATCCCCCAGCGCGTTCCATGCCTGCAAAAGCATCTGCGATATGCTCAAAGGCGGCGGCTATGCGCCCCTTTCCGAAAGCCAGCCGTGGAGCCTCGTGCCCGGCGGCAAATATTTCGTCACCCGCAACCGCTCCAGCGTAATCGCCTTTGCGATTCCCGAGACCGGCTTTGCCCATTTTCAGATTGTATCCTCCCACAGCGATTCCCCGACGTTCAAGCTCAAGCACATCTGTGAGGACGAATCCGCCGGCCATCTGCGCCTGAATGTGGAGCGCTATGGCGGCATGATCATGTCCGCCTGGCTGGATCGTCCGCTCTCTATCGCCGGTCGTCTGCTGGTGAAGGAACATGGAAGCCTCAAGACAAAGCTGGTGGATCTTGGCCGCGATGCGCTGCTCATCCCCAACATGCCGATCCACTTCAACCGCGAGGTCAACGATGGCTTCAAGTATAATGCGCAGGTCGATCTGCTGCCGCTCTACGGCGGCAAGGACTGCCGCGGCATGCTGAAGGCGGAGCTTGCCAAGGCCGCCGGCGTCGATCCCGAGGCCATCGTCGCGCAGGATCTGTTCCTCTATGCCCGCCAGCCGGGCACGGTCTGGGGCGCGAGGAATGAATTCTTCTCCTGCCCGCGCATCGACGACCTCGAATGCGCCTATACCTCCGCTGCAGCGTTCCTGGGAAGCAAGGCCGTCGGCCATATCAACGTGCTCGCTGTCTTTGACAACGAGGAGGTCGGCTCTTCCTCCAAGCAGGGCGCGGATTCCACCTTCCTCACTGACGTCTTCGCCCGCATCGGCGCCGCGCTCGGCGCTTCGGACAGCGAAGTCCGCGCGGCGATCGCTTCCAGCTTCATGGCCTCCGCGGATAACGCACACGCCGTCCATCCGAATCATCCGGAGAAATACGACGCACAGAACCGCACATTCATGAACGGCGGCGTGGTCATCAAGCACAACGCAAACCAGAAATACACCACTGACGCTGTCTCCTGCGCCATCTTCTCCTCCCTGTGTGAGAAGGCCGGCGTGCCTGTGCAGCATTTCGCCAACCGCAGCGACGTGCTGGGCGGCTCGACCCTTGGCAATATCGCCAATACGCATGCCTCCATGAACACCGTCGACATCGGTCTTGCCCAGCTGGCCATGCATTCCGCCGTGGAAACCGCCGGCTGCGCCGACGTGGATTACATGGTGCGTGCACTCACGAGCCTGTATACAAATAATATCGTCGTCACCGCCGACGGTGAAATCACCATCGAATAATACACATGCAAAAAGGAGCGAGACAACTCGCTCCTTTTTCTTTCCGATGGCAAAGCAAAAGCGGACAGCTTTCGCCGCCCGCATATCTGCGATGCAGAATTACTGACATGCCTGCGGATGCTCCTTGCAGTACCGGATCGCAACCAGCATCAGCTTATGGGTATTGATGATCATCTTCTCCATCTCTTCCATGGAGAAGTCCGCCTTATGCGCCGCATGCACGGCAGCCAGGCCATGGGTGTACACACTCATCTGCACAAATACCTTTGAAGCATCCTCAAAGGAAAGGCCGGTGTGCTCTGCCTCACGCTGAACCAGCATCTGACGCTGCTCGCGGCTGATAAACGGATACAGCGGATCATCCTTATTGATCATAAACAGATGCGTAAACAGGCACGGCTGCTGCGCAGCAAAGCCGGTATATGCGCAGCAGATATTCACCAGCGGATCGCCCGGCTGGTCTTCAACCTTCAGCACACTTTCAAAAAGCTCCTTCGCCTTCTGTTCAAGCGCAGTCTTGAGATCCTCCATGCCGGAGAAATAGCTGAAAATCGGCTGCGTAGAGCATCCCAGCGCCTTAGCGACGGAACGCGCATTGACCACTTCCATGCCATCGCGGCAGAATATCTCAAAGGATCTCTCCAGAATCATTTCCCTGGTAATTCTCTGTTTCGGCGGCATACTCTCTCTCCTGTTCTCATATTATATAATTTCGCTTACGTGACCCTACAATTTCAGTTTATACTACCATATTCTATCTATACAGTCAACTGAGTTTTCGGATGCTTTCGCCTGCGAACCACACAAACCATCTCTCTTTATGCACACAAAATACCGTGTACAAATGCAGGCAGGGATTGGATTTTTTGCTTGTCATCCACCGCAATTGCATTGTGTGTTTTGTACGAAATTCAGCAAATATTTTTGTGTCGAAAATCACTTTTGTTTCCCTGCCTCGCGATTGCAAGTCATCTGCCGATCGTGATACAATACTTCCATCACGCCATGTGAGGTGTATATCATCATGAAACGATTTCCTGTTCTTCTTTTGCTTTTTTGCCTTGTATGCGGCTGCGCTCTGGGCGAAACCCTTTCTCTGGAAGAGATGCTCGCCGCCGAGGACGCCCTTGGCATAAACGAGCATTTGAGTGATATCGAAACAATTGTTCAGTTCTCCAATTCTGCACGCGAGGATTTCATTGACCGCATCATCGCCACTGCAAAAAAACTCCATGATGACGCCGGCGGCCGTGCCAAGCGCGCGCAGTACAGCGGCGATATCTACGTTTGCAAGAACTTCACCGTCCATCTCTTCCGCGAAAACCGCGCCGATTTCCGCATGGCCGAGTATCCGGATGTCGAGCTGGTCATCCCCAATAATCAGAAGAAAGCCGACTGCGCGCCCTATGTTTACGGCGTAGAATGGCAGGACGTTCCCGCCTCCGAAGGCAATCCTTTCTACGCTGCCGCCACCTTCCGCTATGACGACAATCTGACCAAAGAAGAAAACAGGAAAAAGGCCCGCGAATTCCTTATGCAGGTGCAGCGCGGTGATTATTTCCAGATGGCGGCCAAGTATTACTACGGCACCGGCGCACACTCTATGATCTTCATTGAGGATTATAACCCGGAAACCGACTCCGTTCACTGGGCTGATTCCAACATGAAGGGCAAAACTGTAAACGGCGAACGCTACGCCTACGTCCAGTATGACGCCGTCAAGGAAATCGACTGGTTTGTAGACGCCTTCTGCCGCAGCAAATACGGCGCGACGATCTACCGCCTGCGCGACGACATCGTATACGCGGAGTAAGAAGACGTTAGGGCTGCCGCCCTAAAACCCGCCTGGGGATTTCATCCCCAGACCCCTTCTTCGCTTCGCGCTTGCTTTAAGCAGCCCTGCGCAAAACCACAGCGGCGAATCTTCATAAAAATACATAGAAGGGACGAAGCAATAAGCCTCGTCCCTTTTCATTGATTTATGCGTTTGTTTTCGCCGCCACCGCATCATACGCCATCTGATAGAGCATCTCCTGCGTGTTTCTGGCCTCTTCGCCTTCCGCGGGCGCTCTTCTGGAATAGCTGCCGTCCGGGCGCATCACGCGCGCCTGCACGTTGTCGCTGAGCATCAGATCGAACATGGCGATCACCCTCGCCTTGATCTTCTCATCAAGAATCGGCGCAGCAACCTCCACACGCCTGAGCGTGTTGCGTGTCATATAGTCCGCCGAAGCGATGTATACATTCGCCTGCTCGCCCCTGCCAAAGATATAGATGCGCGAATGCTCCAGAAACCGGCCCACGATGCTGATCACGCGAATGTTCTCCGTCATTCCCGGCACGCCGGCAATCAGGCAGCAGATGCCGCGCACGATCAGATCGATCTTCACACCCTCGCACGAAGCCTGCACCAATCTGTCAATGATCGCCTTATCGGTCAGCGAATTGATCTTCACGCCGACATAGGCTTCCTCGCCCCGGCGCGCCTTGGCGATCTCGCCGTCGATCATCGAAAGCACCTTATCCTGCAGGCAGTGCGGCGCGACGAGCAGCCGCTGCATCTGCTGCACGGTTTCGCCCATGGAAAGCGTCCTGAAAACCTCGGCAGCCTCGCGGCCGATCTCCTGATCGTGCGTCATCACGCTCAGGTCGGTATACAGGCGGGCGGTCTTTTCGTTGTAATTGCCCGTGCCGATCTGCGTGTAATACTGCGCATGACCGTCCTCCATGCGCTGAATCAGGCAGAGCTTGGAAT
>CAZACE010000197.1:0-4242 GCA_964483255.1 uncultured Oscillospiraceae bacterium | reverse complement strand
CGACGCACTTGTAGCCCAGGAAGGAGTACATGCGGTAGAGCGCGTTGCCGATCATCGTGGTGGACAGATGACCGATGTGGAAGCGCTTGGCGATGTTGATGGAGGAGTAGTCCAGACAGACGGTCTTGCCTTCGCCCACCTTTGTGGAGCCCCACGCGCCGGGCTTGGAAAGAACGGCTTCGACAATGCCGGCGGCCATGTTGGCGCGGCTGACGAAGATGTTCATATAGCCGCCCACAACCTCAACGTGGTCGATCTCCTCGCCGTTCATCTTCTCGGCGAGCGCGGCTGCGATCATCGGCGGGGCCTTGCGCAGGGTCTTGGCCAGACGGAAACACGGCAGCGCATAGTCGCCCAGCTTCTTATCCGGCGGGGTCTCAAGCATCGCGGTGACATCCTGCACGTCGAGCGCGCAGTTTTCAAAGCTCGCAGCGGCAGCCTCGGCAATGCGCGCAGCGATCAGCTGTTTCATATCCATAAGAAAGGATCTCCCTTCATTCCTGATTACCATAGTAACCCAAAGTATACAGTTTATTCTAACAGATAGCGCGCAAAAACACAAGCCGAATCAGCGCCTTGACAGGCATGCGTTCTCCATAGTAAACTTCCTAGGATTGAAGTATATGATTTTATCCGATGATAAGGAGGACGGCCCATGCGCGGCAATACGACCCGGCTGCTCACGCTCTCGGCACTTTTGTGCGCGCTGTGCGCCGTGCTCTCCCAGATTCAGATTCCCCTGCCGCCCGTGCCCGTGAGCCTTTCGCTGCTTGCGGTGCATCTGTGCGGCGCGCTGCTCGGCCCGCACTGGGGCACAGCCGCAATCGGCTGCTATGTGGCTCTCGGTGCGCTGGGCGTGCCCGTGTATGCGGGCTTTAGCGGCGGCATAAGCGTGCTCTTCGGGCCGACGGGCGGATTCCTTTTGGGCTACATCCTGTGTGCCTGGATCGTGGGCGCGCTTTCACAGCGGCTCGGCTTCACCCGCAAAAGCCTCATGCTTTCCATGGCGGCGGGCACGCTGGTTTGCTACCTGCTTGGCACGGCGTGGTTCATGCTGACAACCGGCGCAAACCTTATGGGGAGCTTTGCCGCCTGCGTGCTTCCGTTCATCCCCGGCGACGCACTCAAGGTCTTTCTGGCGGCCATTTTGTGTCTGCGGCTTCAAAAACCGCTGCGCAGCGCCGGTCTTTGCGTCTGATTTCGTTGACACTGTTTTTGTCGTGTAGTATAATAAAGTAATTCTGTCCATCCTTATATTATAATGAGGTGATTTCGCATGCGTTCGCTCCTTCGGGATCTGGTTTCCATTTCCGGCCCGTGCGGTTTTGAGCACGAGGTCGCGCGATACCTCTATAATCGCCTGAAGAGCGTCGCCGACGAAATCTGGGTCGACGGGCTCGGCAACGTGATCGCAAAAAAGAACGGAGCACATCCCGGTCCTACGCTGATGCTCAGCGCACACGCGGACGAGGTTGGCTTTATCGTCAAGAAGGTAGAAAGCAACGGCCTGATCCGCTTTGAGAAGGTCGGCGGCCATGACGACCGCACCATTCTCAATGAGCGCGTGGTTATCCGCACGCAGGACGGCACGCTGCGCCAGGGCGTGATCGGCTGCATCAGTGCGCATATGATGCGCTTTGACAACACGCAGCTCATCCGCAAGCACAGCGAGATGTACATCGACGTCGGCGCGAAGGATGCAGAAGGGGTTGCCCGTCTGGGCATCCGCGTATGCGATCCCATCACCTGGCAGACGCCCTACGAGGAATTCGGCGAAAATCGCGCCATGGGTCACGGCTTTGACGACAGAGCCGGCTGCGCGGTGCTTTGCAAGTGCCTCGAGGATATCGATTTCTCTCAGGTGCACGGCACGGTCTATTTCGTCTTCTCCACGCAGGAGGAGCTCGGCCTGCGCGGCGCGCGCGTGGCCTCCCAGCAGATTGGCGCGGACGTCGCCATCGCGGTGGATACCACGGCATGCTCCGACACATTCGAAGCGATGATGGACAATACCCTCCGCCTGGGCAAGGGCGTTGGCATCAAGGTCATGGACTTCAGCCTGCTCGCCAGCGTGCATGTGCGAAAGAAACTCCAGCGCCTGGCCGAAGAGCACGGGATTCCGCATCAGCTGGAGATCTTCTGCGGCATCGGAACCGACGCAGGCGAGATGCACAAGGAAAAGGCCGGCGTGCCCACGAGCGTGCTGTCCATCCCGTCGCGCTATGCGCACTGCCCGGTCGAGGTGATCGACCTTGGCGACCTGCAGGCTACGAAGGACCTGCTCAGCGCATTCATCACGGACATGCGTACCAAAGAGGAATTTGCCTTCCTCGCTCCCATGTGATTCGGCCGGACAGGATCCGGTTGATGATATAGCTACTTCTCACAAACGTAAGGGGGATACCACAATGAAAAAGCTTCTTGCTATCCTGACCCTGGCGCTGTGCATCTGCCTGTGCGCGAGCTGCGCGCTGGCCGGCGGCGACACGCTGATCGTCGGCAACCCGCTCGACGCCGTGTCTCTGGATCCGCACCGCACCAATGACGCCGCCTCCGCGCTGCCGATGGCGCAGATCTACGACACGCTCGTCACCCTGAGCCCGGAGATGGAGATCATCCCGGCCCTGGCCACCGAGTGGACTCAGATCGACGAAAACACCCTGGAGATCAAGATCCATCAGGGCGTCAAGTTCCACAACGGCGAAGAGCTCAAGGCGTCCGACGTCAAGTTCACCTTCGACCGTCACATCAACCCGGAAACCGCTGCGCCGGCCGCGTTCATGCTGACCACCATCTCCGAGGTCAAGGTCATCGACGATTACACCGTGCACTTCATCACCAAGGAGCCCTGCGCCTCCCTGCTGTACAACCTCACCCATGAGGACATGGGCATCCTGAGCGAAAAGGCTGTGACTGAGGCGGGCGCTGACTATGCGAACCAGCCCATCGGCACCGGCCCGTTCAAGTTCGTCTCCTGGAAGAAGAACCAGGAGATCCGCCTCGTTCGCAACGACGAGTACTTCAAGGGTCCGGCCAAGGTGGAGAATCTGGTCATCCGCATCATTCCGGAAGGCGCGACCATGATGGCCGAGCTGCAGACCGGCGGCGTCGATATGGCGCTCAACGTTGGTTCCCAGTTTGTTCCGATGTTCCAGCCGGGCACCGGCCTCAAGCTCGAGCAGTTCAACACGTTCACCATCAAGTATCTCTCCTTTGACCATCGCGTCGCTCCGTTCAACGATGTGCGCGTGCGTCAGGCGATCAACTACGCCACCAACAAGGAAGCCATCGTGAAGGTCGCCTATTCCAATGCTGCCGAGCCGCTCTCCGGCCCGCTGCCCAAGAATATCAACGGCTTCAACGACAGCCTTGTCCCGTACGAGTATAACGTTGCCAAGGCGAAGGAGCTCCTCGCCGAGGCCGGCTATCCGGACGGCTTCACCACCACCCTCTACATCTCTGACAAGGAGATCGACACCAAGCTCGCCACCGTCCTGCAGGCTCAGCTCAAGGATATCGGCATCAACGTCGACATCCAGGTCATCGAGTGGGGCACCTACCTGCAGAAGACCGCCGAGGGCCTGCCGCTGTTCATCATGGGCTGGACCACGGTTACCGCCGACGCGGACAACGGCCTGTACGCCAACTTCCATTCCTCTGCCTGGGGCTCCCAGGGCAACCGCTCCTTCTACAAGAACGAGAAGGTTGACGAGCTGCTCGACGGCGGCCGCGCCGAGTTCGACCAGGAGAAGCGCAAGGCCATGTATCAGGAAGCCTGCCAGATCATCTATGATGACGCCGGCTGGGACTTCCTCGCTGCCGAGCTGTACAACCTGGGCCTGCGCGAGAACGTTCAGGGCTTCGTTCCGATGTCCACCACGTTCTTCGATCTGTCCACCGTCTATTTTGAGTAATTTGCGGGGCGCAGTCACTCCTGTTCACGAAGGGGCTGCGCCCTTCTTTTTGGGGTTGCACCCCAAACCCCGCCTGAGGGATAAATCCCTCAGACTCCCATCTTCGAGGTCGCTTGCATAGTCGCGCAAGCGCTCCTTGCAGCTCCCGACGTTCCGCCTGCCTGTTTCCGCCACTGGCGGCGGCAGGCTCCAGTCTCGCGCCGGTTTAAGCAATCTATACCATAAAACGCCTTCGGCAAAGCCGAAGGCGTTTTTCTGATATCTCTCTTAAAACCGGCGCGAAGCGATGAAGGGTGCAGGGACAATGTCCCTGCCGGGTCTGGGCAGA
>CAZACE010000196.1:0-4243 GCA_964483255.1 uncultured Oscillospiraceae bacterium | reverse complement strand
ACCGTTTTCATTATAACACATCCTCCTGCTTATTAAAAGGATTTAGATTAGAAATGGTATAAAACTGCTTTGGGCGTGAGTGGGATCGTGCGGTTGCTGGATTCACTCTTGGTGCAGTCCTGCACGTAGGAGCGCTTCTTGCATATGTGGTTATTCTCCGATGCGGTCAGGCGAATAATAAACGATATTGGGCTCAAGGATTACGTCGGCGTCGCAGAAAAGCTCCTCCACGGTGACGCACAGATAGCCGCGCTCGGTCAGGTGATGGAGGAATTCTTCGCTGTATTTGCTGCATCTGGGGTTGATGTCGTGCATGAGTACGACGGCGCCGTTGCGCGCGCGGTTTTTCAGCGATTGAACGATTCGCTTTATATTGTCGCTGCCGGAATCGCCCGAGGGTGCGGACCAGTTGATCATCGGGTAGCCGATCTGATTGCGGATATAGTAGGGATCCATACCGCCGGGCGCACGCATCATTGTCGGCTGGACGCCGATCAGTTCGCCAAGCTCGCGGCGCAGGCGTTCTTCTTCTGCGAAAATTTCCTCGGCTGTCAGATCTCTGGCATAGGTGTGTGTGTAGCTGTGGCTTTGGATGGAGTATCCGCTGTCCTGCTGACGGGAGATCATATCATGATTGCGCGCAATATTGCGGCCGACGATGAAAAATGTAGCCTGCGCGCCGTAATTGCGCAGCGCATTGAGCAGGCTGCGCGTGCTGCCGCGGGCTGGGCCGTCATCGTAGGTCAGGGCGATCATCCTGAAGCGGCTGTTGTCGGTCTGCGCCTGACCGTAGGGCGTCATCAGATGCCGGATTTCGGGATAGTATACATGCACATGCAGCAGCGTATTCTTCCCGGGATAGAGTACGTCTGCGCGATAGGTGAGCGTGAGGCGTGCCGCGCCGAACGTGAAGGCGGCTTCTTTCAGGCTCTCTTGGGTGCAAAGTCGATCAAGTGTCTTCTGGTCAGGCTCAAGACCGGGAAAGGCTGCGCTCAGCTGATCCCTCACGGAGACGGAAAGAACTTCCCATGCACGGCTGTCAGACCCGAAGAAATCACAAAGCGTCAGTTCCTTTTCCGTTTCAAGATCGAATACATGTGTCCTGAAATCGACGCTGAGCTGCTTTGTGTCCTTGGAGACCTCTGCCAACGTCAGAAAACTCAGCACGCTTGTGCCTGTGCGTGAGATGACAGCGCCGACGTCCAGATAGGAAGGAATGGAACCTTTTTCTGTTGGGAGCAGATGTCGGTTTTGCTCAGCCATTTCGTCAATCAGGTTTCGCATATGTTCATCTACCCGGTCGCTGGCCGTGTCCGGATAGGTGCACTGGATGAATACATCCTCTGCGACGGCCTCTTTTTCCGTGCTCTGGGTGAAACGAAGCAAGGGCGGCATTTCCTGATAGAAAGTTTCTTCGCCCGTGGCCATGCAGGACAGGCAGATAAGGAGAATAAAAACGAGAAGCGTTCTTTTCATCATATCTGTTTACTGATTCTCCAGCATATCCTGCACGACGCCCAGAATGCTCTCCAGAACGGAATCGGAGGAAGCGTCCTCTTCGCCCTTGAGCACATTGAGCGCATTTTTGCGCGTTTCGGCGTCCGCTTTGCGATAAAGCTCCACGAGCTTCTTTTCCGCTGCGGTGACCTGCATGGAGGACTTGGAAGACGCGCTCGTCTTCTTTGTGGTTTTCTTGGCCGTTGTGCTCTTCTTGGCTGTTGTGTTTGTGGAAGAATCCTTGGAAGCATTGAGAAGCGAGGCCTGCGTCACGCCGGTGGCTTTGGCGATCTGCTTGAGCTGCGCCTGCGTCAAATCCTTCTGGCCGCGTTCGGCCAGGCTGATATCCGAAGCGGAGAGCCCGGGGATTCTGCGCGCGAGCTGTTCCTGCGTCATGTCCGCGTCGCGTCGGGCTTCTTTGATGAGCGTACCCACTTTCGTTGATGCCATCGTGAGTTCCTCCTTATGGTTCTTGATGTGTGTATAGGTAGTGTAACATGCATTTTGCCGCCTTGCAATAAGCGAATGTGCTGCATGCCGAACGGGGAAGAAAGAGCCGTTTTCAAGGCGTCTTTGGTATGCTATAATATGAAGAACGAATCCTTTCAAGGAGCTTTCTATGCGGACCTATCTCTTCGATTTTGACGGCACGCTGGTGGATTCCATGCCCACCTACGCGGCCATGATGCTCGGCATCCTCAGGGAAAACCATGTCCCGTATCCGGACGATATCATCAAGACCACTACGCCGCTGGGCTATGCCAAAACAGCGGAGCTCTTTGCGTCCATGGGGCTTGATCGGCCGGTGGCACAGATCCTTGCCGTCATGAACGAGCGCGCCGTGAAGGCTTATACCTATGACGTACCCGCAAAGCGGCATGTGATCGATGCGCTGCGCAGGATGAAAGCGCGCGGCGATGATCTGAATGTGCTTACGGCCAGCCCGCATGCGATGCTCGATCCGTGTCTCAAACGGCTGGGCATGTATGATCTGTTCACCAACGTCTGGTCCTGCGATGATTTTGCCACGACCAAGGCGAATCCTGCGATCTATCACATGGCGGCTGCGCGCATCGGCAGGCCGGTGGAGGAGATATGGTTTTTGGATGATAACCTCGGCGCAGATACGACCGCGAAGGCGGCGGGAATGCGCGTGTGCGGCGTGTACGACGATTCCTCGGCGGAATACATGCAGCAGATGAAGGAAATCTGCGATGCGTATATCGAGGATTTTTCTCAGATCGACATGCTTGATGGACTGTGATCCGGAAAGGAGCGTTTTTGTGCGCAAGATTCTTGCCTGTCTGCTGTTGCTGATGCTCTGCGTGATTTCCGCCGCATCCGCCGAAGAGGCGGCTTTGCTGCCCAAGTTCAAGAATGCCGCGGTGCATGATCCTTCCGTGATTCTGGCGGACGACGGATATTTCTATATCTACGGCAGCCACATGGCCGCCGCGCGCTCGCAGGATTTGATGAGTTGGGAGATGATCTCCCGCAATGCCGAAACGGGCTGCAAGCTCTTTGCAGATGTGCAGTCGGAGCTTCGCGAGGCGCTCTCTTGGGCGAAGACGACGACCTTCTGGGCCAGCGATGTACAGCAGCTTGCCGACGGCAGGTATTATCTGTATTACTGCGCCTGCGAAGGGTCTTCTCCGCTTTCGGCGCTGGGCCTGGCTGTCAGCGAAAGGCCGGAGGGTCCGTACAAGGATCTGGGCGTCTTCCTCAAATCCGGCATGCCGGGCTACGACGCCACGCAGCTGCCCAACGTCATCGATCCGCATACCTTCTATGACAAAGAGGGCAAGCTCTGGATGGTTTACGGTTCCTATTCCGGCGGCATTTTCATTCTGGAAATGGACGAAAACACGGGCTTCCCGCTGGAGGGGCAGGGATACGGCAAGAAGCTGCTGGGCAGGAATCATGCGCGCATCGAGGGCCCGTACATCCTTTACAGCGAGGAGACGGATTACTATTATCTGTTCCTCTCCTTCGGCGGCCTGAATGCAAACGATGGCTATAATATCCGCGTCTGCCGCTCGAAAAATCCGGACGGCCCATATGTCGATGCGCTGGGCCAGGATATGACACAGTGCGGCGGCTCGGATGGATCGTTTTTCAATGATCCGGACTATGCGCCCTACGGCGTCAAGCTCATGGGCAGCCACCAGTGGGAGCCTTACGAGACGGACAATTCCCAAAAGGCGACGGGCTACAAATCTCCCGGTCATAACTCCGCCTGGTATGACCCGGAAACGGGCCGTTATTTCCTCATCTTCCATACGCGCTTCGTCTCCCAGGGCGAGCGTTACAGCGTGCGCGTGCATGAGTTTTTCATGAACGAAGCTGGCTGGCCGGTGGTCTCGCCTCTGCGCTATGCGGGCGGGGAGAGAGCGCCTGCTGATCAGGAAAAGCAGACGGGCGTCTACAAGGTGATCCTGCATGAGCGCGATATCAATCTGGATGTACATACGTCGAAAATCGTCACGCTGCATCCGGACGGCAGCGTCACCGGCGATCTTGCGGGTACATGGGCAAGCGTGGATGGCACAAAGCTGACCGTCACGCTGAAGGGAATCCGCTACGATGGCGTGATCCTGACCGGCTACGACGAGAGCCAGAAGGTTTTCACCACCGCCTTTACAGCGCTGGATGAAACGGGCGCAGCCCTGTGGGGCGTGCGCGCGGTCAATCAGCCGTAATACGACAAAAAACAGTTCGCTTCGGCACTGTTTTTTCTTGCGAAGAA
>CAZACE010000195.1:0-4289 GCA_964483255.1 uncultured Oscillospiraceae bacterium | reverse complement strand
GGCGGCCAGTTCTTCGGCGACGCCAACATCACCGCGAAGATGGACGGCTGGTATTCTGCCGGCACGGAGATCGTCTTCGCCTGCGGCGGCGGCATCTGGACCTCCGCGGCTGAGGCTGCTCTGGCGCACAAGGGCTACGTGGTTGGCGTTGACGTTGATCAGCACTACCTCGGCGAAGCCTTCGTGGCCGACTACGGCTACAACCCGTTCGTGACCTCCTCCATGAAGCAGCTGCAGAACGCGACCGAGGCTGCTCTGGCGAAGTTCTACGCGGGCGAGTGGGCGACCATCGGCGGCAAGGTTGAGACCCTTGACCTGAGCACCGGCGATTTCGTCGGCCTGCCGACCGCTGAGTCTTCCTGGTGCTTCAAGACCTTCACCGTTGACGAGTACAACGCTGTGGTCGAGGGCATCAAGGCCGGCACTGTGAAGGTGTCCAACGCGATCGACGCCGCTCCGGCGACCGACGCGACCGTCGTTGTCAACTACATCGATTAATCCCAATATATTGGAAAGGGACAGGCTTTGCGCCTGTCCTTTTTTCTGTGTTTACAGGCAGTCAAGAGCGGGCGAATCCGTGTCAGAATCCTGTAAAAACCATATCTGCAAGGTAACTGAGATTAATACATAAAAAATGTAGTAAATTTGACGGGAATTGAACTTGGAGAGAAAATAACAATAGGTCGCAAATATTGCTTGATATTGGCACGGGTTTTGTGCTATATTTTATAAACGGGCATGAGGAGTAAAGGTTTTTTTGCGCTAATTTGCTGCAAAGTATCTGGCATAACACCCATAAAAGCTTTGACATTGCCAATCACATTTGGTACAATAATAGCAAGATGCCCAAGTATTGGGCGAAAATGCAGCGCGCCGTTTTTTCCGCGCGCGAGCAAAGGAGGAACGGTTCTATGGCAACCCAAAAAGGAGCTGCGAACGACTGGAGAAAGAGTCCGATCTGCCAGATGCTCGTCAAGCTCGACCACTTCTTCCACAAGCTCATGCTGATTCTCAGTCAGCTGGCGCTTGTGGCGATGATCGTTATCGTGACCATGACGGTCATCATGCGCTACTGCTTCAACACAGGCCTGTCCTGGGCTGAGGAAGTTCCGCGTCTTCTCATCCTTGTCTTCGCGTTTGCCGCCTGCGCGGCCGGCGTGCGCGACCATATGCACGTTGCCGTTACCGCCGTGTACAATCGCTACCCGGTTGGCGGCAAGATGCGCAAGTTCATGGACGTCCTGACGGACGTTGCTTCCCTGCTGTGCGGCCTGTTCATGCTGGTTGCCGGCTGGAACCGCACCGCGAAGCTCTTCTCCCTGACCGGCGTTCTGCCGATCACCGGCATTTCCGTTGGCTGGCAGTATCTGCCGATTCCGGTTGCGGGCGCTGTCATGGTGTTCGACTCTGTGCTCTTCCTGCTGGGCATCCTCGATCCGGATGATCTGATCTACTCCGAGAAGGAAATCGACTTCACGGATGAAGCGGCTGTCGAAGCGCTGCGCGCGGCCGGCGAAGCTGCGATCAAGGAGGGCTAATTTATGGGTATTTTTGCTGGTATTGTTCTGATCGGCGGCTTTGCCGTTCTGATGTGTCTGAAGGTGCCGGTATCCTTCGCGATGCTGCTGTCCACGCTGGGCAGCGCCGCGATCATGGGCACCAATTTCTCCGTCATGGTCCGTCAGATGGTCGATGGCGCGAACAACTTCTCCCTGCTTTCCATCCCGTTCTTTATCGTCATGGGCGAGTTCATGGGCGCGGGCGGCATCTCCGAGAAGATCGTTGACCTGGCCAACCTGGCTGTCGGCCGTTTCCGCGGCGGTCTGGCGTACGTGAACGTTCTTGACTCCATGTTCTTCGGCGGCATTTCCGGTTCCGCCGTTGCCGACGTTTCTTCTCTGGGCTCCATGGTTATCCCGATGATGAAGAAGCAGGGCTATGACGAGGATTTCGCTGTTGGTCTGACGGTTTGTACCGCCTGCCAGGGCGTTCTGATCCCGCCGAGCCACAACATGGTTATCTACGCGCTGGCTGCCGGCGGCGGCGTGTCCATCGGCACCCTGTTCATGGCCGGCATGCTGCCGGGCATCCTGCTGGGCGTTGGCATGATGGTCATGTGCTTCATCATGGCCAAGCGCTATAACTTCCCCAAGGGCGAAGGCGTTGCCAAGGGCGAGGGCGTCAAGATCCTGCTGCGCGGCATCCTGCCGATGATGACCCTGGTCATCATCATGGTCGGTACCGGTGCGGGCATCTTCACCGCGACCGAGTCCTCCGCTATCGCCTGCGTATACACGATCTTCCTGGCGATGGTCGTCTTCCGTACCGTTAAGATCAAGGATGTTCCGGGCATCCTGAAGGCCTCCCTGAAGACCCTGTGCGTCGTGATGACCCTGCTGGCCACCGCGAAGGCGTTTGCCTACATGATGACCGAGCTGCGCATCCCGGATGCGATCACCGCTGCCCTGGCGAGCGTGACCGACAACCGCTACGTGCTCCTGCTGATCATCAACGTCCTGCTGCTGGTTCTGGGCTGCTTCATGGATATGGCTCCGCTGATCACCATCATGACCCCGATCCTGCTGCCGGTCGTCACCAATCCGGCCATCGGCGTGGACCCGATCCACTTCGGCGTTATCATGATCTTCAACCTGGCCGTTGGCCTGTGCACCCCGCCGGTCGGCTCTGCGCTGTTCGTCGGCTGCGCCATCGGCAAGACCCCGATCGAGCGCACCGCCAAGAACATGCTCCCGCTGTACGCGGTCATGGTTATCTGTCTGCTGCTGGTCACCTATGTCCCGGATATCGCCCTCTTCCTGCCGAAGATGGTGATGGGCTATGTGCCGGTTGGCTAATCCATAACGGTTTTTACAGAACGCTTCTTCCCGTATTGGGCTGAAGCGTTCTGTGCCGCTCAAAACAGTCGGCACTTTTTTCCATCGAATCTACCCGTGCCTGTACGAATTGGCGCGGATGGAGAAATATTTTTAGGAGGTTTCTGATTATGAAGAAGCTGCTCACTCTCGCTCTGGCGCTCGTTCTGGTTCTGTCCGTTGCGTCCGCCAGCGCCCTGACCCTCAAGCTGTCCGAAGTCCATGTTGACGGCTATCCGACCACCGAGGCTGACAAGGAGTTCGCCCGCCTGGTTGAGGAGCGCACCGAAGGCCGCATCAAGATCGACGTCTATGCCAACGCTTCCCTCTACGGCGAAGAGACTGGCGCCATCGAAGCCATGCAGATGGGCGACATCGCGTTCGCCCGCGTGTCCGCTTCCCCGGTTTCCAGCTACGTTCCGGCGATGAACGCCATCCAGATGCCGTACATCTACAAGAGCGCGGACCACATGTGGGCGGTTCTCGACGGCGAGATCGGCCAGAACATGCTGGCTGAGGTTGAGAAGTCCGGTTCCGGCCTCGTCGGCCTGTGCTGGTATGACTCCGGCTCCCGTAACTTCTACACCAAGACCCTGGTTGAGAAGCCGGCCGATCTGAAGGGCCTGAAGATCCGTATGCAGAACAACGCGATGATGGTTGACATGACCAACGTCCTGGGCGGCGTCGGCGTCACCGGCATCGGCCCGAACGACATCTACTCCGCCATCACTCAGGGCACCATCGACGGCGCTGAGAACAACTGGCCGACCTACTACACCAAGGGCGACTACGAGGCTGCTACCTACTTCTGCCTCGACGGCCACACCCGCGTTCCGGAAGTCCTGCTGGGCTCTGCTGAGATCCTGAACGATCTGGACGCTGCTGACCTGGAGATCATCAAGGCTTGCGCCAAGGAAACCCAGGAGTACGAGAAGATGCTGTGGGCCAAGATGGAAGCCGAGGCTGAGGCTGCTGTCCGCGCCAATGGCAACACCATCGTCGAGCCGACCGCTGAGGCGATTGCTGAGTTCCAGGCTGCCATGACCACTCCGTCCGACGTGCTCGGCGGCGTCTCCCTGTACGAGAAGTACGGCAAGGGCCTCGAGGAGTACATCGACGCGATCAAGGCTGTCGGCGAGAACTTCTAATCTCCTGCAAAAGTACACCTGACTTTTTCGGGTAAAAAAGGCCGCGCGATTTCGCGCGGCCTTTCTTCTTAAAGAAAGAAGAAAAGAGGATAAAGACATGATTTTCTCCAGCATTTACGCGAATGATGATCTCAAAAAGTATCCCACTGCACTTCAGAATGCCATCAATTACGTCGGGACGACTGATTTTGACAACAACCAAGAGGCGGCATACGAGATCGACGGCAAGCTGATGTATGCGCAGGTGTTTGAGTATACCTCAAGGCCC
>CAZACE010000194.1:0-4341 GCA_964483255.1 uncultured Oscillospiraceae bacterium | reverse complement strand
GCACACAGCAGCGTCGTAAGCATATGGCTGCGGAAGATGAGCGTTGCGCTGAGCACCAGAAGCGGCCAGCGCTTTTTCTCGCCGAATACAGCCTCATACAATGCCAGAATAAACAGCGGCAAGAACGCCATGGCCAGCATTTCGCCAACCATCAGGCGGCAATAGATGTCCTCCAGGCGATAGATCGAAAGCACATACAGAATACTCGCGCAGACAGCCGCCTGCCTGTCCCCAAGCATGCGTCTTCCCGCAAGGAGCATGCACCATGCCGTCAGCGCATTGACCGCGATCACCAGAGAGTTGATCACAAAAGTCATCGACGCGCCGCCAAGGAGCATCAGCGCCCAGGGATACAGCAGCAGATCCGGATAGAATACCGACGTCATCGCGCCGTATCCGTTGTAGGAGAAGCCGCCCGCGCGCACCGGCAGCTGGCCGCTTCGAAGGCCGTCCGCCAGGTTCATGATCCTCGCCGCGTGGAAGTGCGTGTCATAGGCCATCGGGCTGTTCTCGCCCAGGCAGGGCAAAGAGGCAAAAAGCACTGCAATCGCCAGCAGCCCAAAGGACCTCATCCCCTGCGCCGTGAGCCTGCCGGAAAGATGCAGCGTCAGCAGCGCGCACAGCAAAAGCAGCAGCGCAGAAACCGCAAAGGCATTGTCCGTATACTCCGGCGTGTACAAACGGATATTGTGAATCTGAAGCCTTGTGCCCGATTCAAAGTGGGTGTTGATGGAAAAGCTGTGCGTATGCTCCTTGATTTCAAACCACGCTTCCCCTTCCCAGGCGTCGGGATACAGAATAATCTCACTGGGCGTAATCTCGGCATCATTGGAGCAGGACAGCGTGATCCTGTTTTCTCCGTCGCCTTCGATCTGCCATTTGATGCGGTACGTGCCCACGGGCAGATCATAATACGGGCCGGCAGCCACCTTACCGTATGCATCGCCGTCTTCAACCCGCCAGATTTTATCCGCGTCCGCGCAGTCGAGTTCCACATCCGGCCAAACTTTCTGCTTATTCAGAATGCCCGTAGCAAAAAGCGACGCGATCATCACCGCGCACACCAGCCATATACAGGCAATGCGCCATCTGTTTGCACGCATTGTGCTTTCACCTCATCATGCAAAATGCGCCCCGCACGATTCCGGGTGCGAGGCGCCATGTTTTTTCTGTTATTATATGAAATTTACCCAGCACTGTCAAGAGAAAGCGGCCATCAGCTCTGCAGCAGACGGCTCATCTCGCATACGGCCTGCGCTTCATCCCCACCATGGGCGATGATCGTCACGCCCATGCCGTCGCGCAATCCCAGGGAAAGCAGGCCCATCAGGGACTTGGCATTGACCGTAATATCGTCGCGGCGCAAAAGCACCCGCGATTCAAACGCACTCATTCTTTCCGCTGTCTGCGCAACCTTGCGCATCGTCGGCGTATCGCCCAGCTTCACCTTCACCGTCAGTTCCATCCGTCCCCATCCTTTCTGCCCCTTGCGGCTCAAGTCGTCCCGGGTTCCTGCTGCATGTCTCCTTGCGCTTCTTCCAGCTCAGCGGCCATCTTTTCCAGCTTGCGAAGCCTGTGATTGACGCCGCTCTTGCCCACGGGCGGATCGCAAAGCCTGCCCAGCTCCTCCAGCGATACCTCCGGATACTGCATGCGCAGCTTTGCCGTCTGAAGAAGCGCAGGCGGCAGGCTGTTTTCGCCCACGGCGGAAATCAGCCGCTCAATCGCCTGCGTCTGGCGCGAGGCCGCGATCACCGCGCGCTCCATGTTCGCGCTGTCGCAGTTGGTGGCGCGGTTGGCATTGTTGCGCAGCTCCTTGCGGATAAAGGCGTCCTCCATGGCAAAGCGCGCGCTCTGCGCACCGATGATAGAGAGCATGTCGGTAATCTCGCTCTGGCCCTTGAGATAGACCAGCGTCATCTGCCGCCGCTTTGTCTGGCTGGCGGAGAGCTCAAAGCGCGCAATCAGCCTTTGCAGCGCGGTGGCGAACGCTTCGTCGCCCAGCACATACTCCAGGTGGTATTCCTTTTCCGGATCGGTCACCGAGCCGCTGGCCAGAAACACGCCGCGCAGAAACGCCATGCGGCAGCACTTGCGCACCGTGACCTCGCGCGGCACGCCGCGCCGCTGGGCGACCGCGATGCCGCAGCCCTCCAGCACGAACGACGCCTCGTCGCCCTCAACCTCGATGCGGTGCGCGCTGCGTCCGCCAAGGCGCGCGCGCCTGAGCGTGATGAGTTCAGGCTGCACATCAAACACGTCCCGAAGAAGCCGGAATGCGCGCCTGGCAACCGCCGCGTTCTCCGTTTCAATGGAAAGCCTCTTTCTGCCGCCGCCGCGATAGATCACCGAGCCGGCCGCAGATACAATGCCCGAAAGCTCCGCCAGCAGACAGCATACGCTGTCGGGCTCCAGGCGGCAGAGCTCCTCTTTCGTTTCAGATGAATAGGACATGATTCCCTCTTATCAGTCGTCTCTTCTTCTGCTCTTTGCCAGAAGCACAAGGCGCACAAGCTGCAGCACAGCCTGCAGCGCCGCCGCGACATACGTCAGCGCCGCCGCAGAAAGCACAGCCTTCACGCCCTTCACCTCATCGTCCGGCAAATAGCCCGAGGCGAGCACAGTCACCGCGCGGGAGGAGGCATTGAACTCCACCGGCAGCGTCACCAGATAAAACAGTACGGAGAACGCAAAGGCAAAGATGCCGATCTTGGTCAGCGGTTCCCAGCTCATGAAAAGGCCCAGCATGAACAGCGGCAGCGCCATGTTCGAGCCGATATTGGCGATCGGCACCAGATTCGCACGGATGCGCAGCGGCTTGTAGTCCTGCGCATCCTGAATGGCATGCCCCGCTTCATGCGCCGCCACGCCCAAAGCCGCGATGGAATGGGAATCATATACCTCGCTGGACAGGCGCAGCACGCCGTTTTCCGGATCATAGTGGTCCGTCAGGCTGCCGGACACGCGCTCCACCGCCACATCGCGGCAGCCGTTGCTGTCCAGAATGGCGCGGGCAATCTGAGCGCCGGTCATGCGGATGCGCGAGGGCACCTTCTTCCAGTGATTGAACGTAGAATTCACCTTAAACTGCGCATAGAGCGCCAGCAGAAGGCCCGGAATCAAAAGAAAATACGTCGGATCGTAATAATAAAACATTTTGTTCCTCCAATCGGGTCTGATACCCTACGTTTAGCATACCCGATTTCTGGCCATGGAGCAAGAGGAAATGCATGAAAACCCGAATTTGCACGTCGTAATGTCCAAACATAAAAAGAGAGAGGGAACTCCTCTCTCTTATATCTCAATGCACAGCAGTTTCCAAGCGCTTCTGCACGAAGGAAACAGCTTAAGCATCTCAAAAGCTGTCGTATCACACAAGCAGGGCATCGGAGGCCCTTATGGCCGTGCGATGCCGTTAGAAGCAAGGCGAAGCGTAGTGGGTGTGGGCACAGCCCACTTAGTGCACAATGCCGTTAAGTACGAACCCTGCATCCGCGTCAACGGTGATGACCATGCCGCTCTTGAGCATATGCACCGGCAGACCCGTGCGGTCCATGAACAGCGGAATGCCCAGCGCCTGGCAGGTCACGCTCGCGTGACAGTTCTCGTCCGTGCTCTCCACGATGACGGCCGCCGCCTTGCGCATGTAGGGCAGCATCTCGCGGGTGGTCATCTTGGTGACGATGATGTCGCCTTCCTTGAAGTCGCTCTCCAGATCCGCCAGCGTGGTCACATTGCAGACATGGCCGCTGACCTTGCCCTCGCCCACGCCGATGCCGCGCAGCAGCACGTTGCCGACGATGTGCGCCTTGATGAGGTTGGTCGTGCCGGAAACGCCCGCCGGAACGCCCGCAACGACGATAACGACGTCGCCGGTCTTGACCAGGCCGGCCTTGTGGGCAACCTCTACAGCCGCTTCGATCATCTGATCGGAGTTCTCCTGCATCGCCATGCGCGCCGGGATCACGCCGCGTGAAAGACCCAGCTGATGGAACGCATGCTCGCTCGGGGTCGGCGCGATGATCGGGCAATCCGGATGGAAGCGGGCGACCATGCGCGCGGTGGAGCCGGAGTTGCTCGGGGTGATGATGGCAGAAGCGCTGAGCTGCTCGGCCATCTGGCAGCAGGAGAAGGAGACCGCGTTGGCGACGGTATGCGCCGTGGCGTCGCGGATGGATTCCTGATTGAGGAGCTTGAAATCCTTGTTCTTCTGGCTCTCGATGTAGGTGGCGATGCGCACCATGGTCTTCACGGCCTCCAGCGGATACTTGCCCGCGGCGGTCTCGCCGGAGAGCATGATCGCGTCGGTGCCGTCGATGATCGCGTTGGCGACGTCGCTGG
>CAZACE010000193.1:0-4351 GCA_964483255.1 uncultured Oscillospiraceae bacterium | reverse complement strand
GAACCTAGACAATACGAGTCAGAGTCGTAGGTGCTGCCGTTACACAATTCCCCAACAGATGAACTTGCGTCATCAACGGAAATAATTATATCAAATCCATCCGTCCATGTCAACCCTTTTATGCAGATTTTTTCGTTTTCTTACAGAGGTTTTTCTTACAGAACCTTGCTTCCGTTCGCCATCAGGTGAAAGCTGCATCCAAGCCTCTCCGCTGCGCGCCTGCACATCAGCATCCGCTGCGTAAAAATCTCAAAGTAATCCAGCACAGAGCAGATTTTGTCGTCCAGCGTAATGTCCAACGTAATCGTCCTCTCTTCGGCATCAACGCTGAGCTTAGAATTCTCCGCCGCATAGTTCACCCTGTCGTGAATGTCAAAATCTGCCTGCGTCCTCGCGCGTACGCGGCTTCGGCGCACGTCGCATTTGTCTGCCAGAATCAGCGCCGCACTCACTGCGTCCACTGCCGTGCCCGTCTTTTCGTCGTGGTTGCCGATTGCCGCAATCACCACCGCAATGTCCGTCGGCGCCATTTGCATGCTGCGCAGAATCCCCATCGCCATGATCGCGCCCGAGTGCGCATGATCCGTCCTGTTCACGCAGTTGCCGATATCATGCATGTATCCGGCAATCTTCGCCAGCTCAATCTCGCGCTCATTGTGCCCAAGCTTTTCCAGAATCCCTGCCGCCGTGTGCGCCGCGCGCATTGCATGCGCCAGCGCATGCTCCGTAAAGCCCATCACGCCCAGATTCTCGTTGCCCTTTTCCATATACGCGCGAATCTCTTCATTGCGCTTGATCTCTTCAAACGTCATTGCGTACGCCCTTTCTCGGGGACGCCGTCCCCGTCATCTCCCCGCCCGCTCAAAGCTCACCGTGATCGTCGTTCCCGCGCCGAGCTCGCTGCGCATGGTGATCTGCGCGCCGTGCTTGGCCGCGATGTGCTTGACGATCGCCAGGCCAAGACCCGTGCCGCCTGTGGCCTTGGATCGGCTCTTGTCCACCCGGTAAAAGCGCTCAAACACGCGCTCCTGGTTTTCCTTGCTGATGCCAATGCCCGTGTCCTGCACGAGCAGCATCGCCTTTTCGCGCACAGGACGCACCTCCACGCGCACGCTGCCCCCTCGCACATTGTAGCGGATGGCATTGTCGCAGAGGTTGTAGATCAGCTCCTCCATCATTCGCCTGTCCGCGCTGATCTCGCAAGCCTTTGCATCCACAAGCATTGTTACGCCGTGTTTCTCCGCGTTCAGGCGCAGCTGTTCAGCAACCGCCTCCGCCACCTGTCCCAGATCAACCATCTCGCATTCAATCTCGTGCTCCGGCGAATCCATCTGCGACAAGCGGATGATGTCGTTGATCAGCGTCAGCAGGCGGCTTGCGCTCTTGTATATCTTGCCCGCAAACCGCTGCGCCTGCTCGCCCGTCGCCATGCCGCTTTCAATCAGCTCCGCATAGCCCGATATGCTCGTCAGCGGCGTTTTCAGTTCATGGCTCACGTTCGCTGTAAATTCCACGCGCATGTTTGCGCTCTTGAGAATCTCCTCGTGCTGACTGCGGATGCGCCGCATGAACGGCTGCAGCTCCGGATACGAGGCCGCGCTGTGTTCGCCGTCCATGTCGTCCGCCAGCCGCCGGATCGGATCCACAAGCCTGTCCGTGATCACGTGCGCCGTCATCGCGCTCAGCGCAATCATCAACAGTGCAATCACCAGAATCAGCGGCATCGCCCGCATGTATACGCTCCATATGCTCGATGCCTCTTTCGCCACGCGCAGCACGCTTCCGTCCTCAAGCCGCATCGCATAGTAAAATGTGCTGCTCTCCACCGTTCTGGATTCTCGCACATCGCGCCCTTCGCCGCTTTCCAGCGCCTGCTTAACCTCCGGCCGGCTCAGATGGTTGTCCATCTGCGCTGCAATCGCCCGGTTGTCGTATGCAACTTCACCGTCCGTATTGATGATCGTCACCCGCAGCGCATCGTCCAGTTCCTGTATGATGCGCTGCGCGTCGCTCGCTCCAAGCAGCGCCGAAAGCACGCGCGCATCCACACTCAGATCCTCGATCATCCGCCGTTCAAACATGTTATATGTCATCAGCGTCATCAGGATCATCGTCGCAGCAACCGCCGCTGCCAGAATCTTTACGAAATGTGAAAATATCCTTCTCTTCATGATCTGTGCAATCCCTTACCACACAAAAAGCCCTTCCGAAACCGGAAGGACTTCCATCACTTTGCATCCGCGTCGATCATGTATCCAACATTGCGGATCGTCTTGATCAGCGCGCCGCTTGAGCCCAGCTTCTGCCTGAGCGAGCGCACATGCACGTCAATCGTGCGGCTCTCTCCCTCAAAGCTCGATTCCCACACACGCTCCATGATCACGTCGCGCGAGATCACGATGCCGTGGTTCTTCATCAGAAGCTTCAGCAGCTCAAATTCTTTGTATGTCGTGTCAACCGGCTCGCCGTGAGCATACACCATCCGCTTTTCCTTGTCAAGCGTCACGTCGCCGCATACGAGCATGCTTTCCTCGCCGCCCGATGCACGGCGCAGCAGCGCCTTCACGCGCGCAATCATTTCCATCACGCCGAAAGGCTTGCAGATATAATCGTCCGCACCGGCGTCCAGGCCCTTAACCCTGTCAATCTCGGAGCTCTTCGCCGTCACCAGGATCACAGGAATCTTCCTCGTATCCGCACGCATGCGAAGCTTTCTGAGGGTCTCCAGGCCGTCCTCGTCCTCCAGCATGATATCCAGCAGAATCAGTTCCGGCAGCCTGCCTTCCAGCGCCTGCCAGAACGCCTTCGCCGTCTCAAATCCCTCGGCCACATAGCCGCTGTTTTTGAGCGCAAAGAGCTCGATCTCCTGGATATTGCGATCGTCCTCGACAATATAAATCATATTATCCTCCAAGCTCGGGATACGTTAGGGCTGCCGCCCTAAAACCCGCCTGGGGATTTTATCCCCAGACCCCTTCCCTGCTTCGCAGCAGCTTCAAGCCGCCGCGAAGCGCAATGGGGGTCCGGGACAATGTCCCGGGCTGGGGCTTGAGGAAGCAATTCCCAAACGTCTCTCCCCTTACTCCTTCGGCAGCGCGTAGAGCATCTTGTAGTTCTGCTTGGCCACGTCAAAGGAGTTGCCGCTGATGTGGCGCATGCTCTGCAAGTACTCGTGCGCGTCCAGCTCGTCCTGCGGCACCTCAATCTGATAGACCGCGATGTTGGAGCAGTGATCGGAAACGCGCTCGAGCGCGTTGGTGATGTCCGAAAGGATAAAGCCCAGCTCGATGGTGCATTCGCCGCGCTGCAGGCGCTCGATGTGGCGGTTCTTGATCTTCGCCTCGATGGAGTCAATCGCGCTCTCCAGCGGCTCAACGGACGCGGCCATCTCCAGATCGCCGGTCTCAAAGCAGCTCACGGCGCGCGCCACGATGTCACGCGTCGCACTGGTGAAAACACCCAGCTCCTTCGCCGCCATCTCCGAAAAGTTCAAGCCCTTCTCATGCATTTCCTTGGCAGAATGCATCATGCCGGCCGCATAGTCGGAAATGCGCTCAAAGTCGCTGATAGAATGCAGCAGCATGGACACAGTATGGCTGTCGTCCCTGGAGAGGTTCGTGTGGGAGAGCTTCACCATGTAGGTGCCCAGCTTGTCCTCATAATGGTCAATCTTAGTCTCCAGCGCTGCAATGCGCTCCGCCTTCTGCGCAGTGTATTCCTCGCCGGAAAGCAGCTCGCAGGCTGCCTCGATCGCTTCCTTCGTCAGCCGCGCCATGCGGCCCGCAACCACGCGGCACTGCTCAACAGCGAACGCCGGCTGCGCCAGGAAGCGCTCGTCCAGCAGCTGGAAGTCGTCGATCTTCTCGACCTTCTCGTCGTCGCGGACAGTCAGGCAGGCCAGCTTCTCCAGCAGACCGGAAAGCGGCAGCAGCACGATCGTCGCGCATACGTTGAACGTAGTGTGGATCACCGCAATGCCGGCTGCATTCGCGCTCTCGTTCAGGAACGCAAACGGGAATACCGCATTGATCGCATAAAACACAACCATGAAAATGATCGTGCCCAGCAGGTTGAAATACAGGTGGATCAGCGATGCGCGGCGCGCATTCTTGCTCGCGCCGATAGAGGACAGCAGCGCCGTCACGCAGGTACCGATGTTCTGGCCCATGATGATCGGCAGCGCCGCGCTATAGCGCACAGCGCCCGTCACGCACAGCGCCTGAAGAATACCGACAGACGCGGACGAGGACTGAATGATCGCCGTGAGCACAAGACCCGCGATCATGCCCAGAACCGGATTGGTAAACATCAGCAGGATGTTCGTGAATTCCGGTACGTTCGCCAGCGGCTT
>CAZACE010000192.1:0-4353 GCA_964483255.1 uncultured Oscillospiraceae bacterium | reverse complement strand
CGCTTCCAGTCGAGCTTGAGGCCGTGCACGGAGTTTTCACCGTGCGGCGCCGGGCTCTCTACGGCGTCGAAATCCGGATAGTCGTGGCTCCAGAATTTGGCGTTCCAGGCGCGGTTGAGCGTCTCGATCGTGCCATACTTTTCCTTCAGCCAGTCGCGGAAGGCCTGCTGGCAGAGTTCACAGTGGCACTCGCCGCCGTACTCGTTGGAGATATGCCACATGATCACAGCCGGATGGCGGCCGAAGCGGCTGGCCAGCTGCTGGTTCATCAGCTTCACCTTCTGGCGATAGACCGGGGAGGTGTAGCAGTGGTTGTGGCGCTCGCCGAAAAGATTGCGCTGGCGGTTAGGGCCTACGCGCAGCACCTCGGGATACTTGCGCGTCATCCATGCCGGACGTGCGCCGGAGGGCGTTGCCAGATCGACGCTCACGCCCGCGGCGTAAAGGTCATCGATGATCTTGGCCATCCAGTCCAGGTTGTACTGGCCTTCGGCAGGCTCGAGCGTGGCCCAGGCGAAGATGCCCAGGGAGACGACGTTGACATTTGCCTTCTTCATCAGCTCAATGTCCTGGGCGAGAATATCCGGGCGATGCAGCCACTGGTCGGGATTGTAGTCCGCGCCATAGCGAAGAACGGGGGTTGACATAAGACAATCTCCTTTCTGAAATGAAACGGATTTGAATTGACATTTTGCGGGATGCGTGGTATATTGCCTTAAGCAGCTTTCGGCGTTTCTTTATCAAACGCCGCAGGCTGTTTTTGCATTTTGGAGGCGATAGACAAATGAAGAAGAAACCTGTGCTGCACAGCGAGGCGGCGTATTTTCTGGGTCTTGTGATCCTTGCGCTGGGCACGGCGCTGATGGAGAAGGCGAATTTCGGCATGTCCATGGTGGTCGCGCCGGCGTATCTGCTGCATCTCAGGCTGGTGCAGACGCTGCCGTTTTTCTCATTCGGCATGGCAGAATACGTGCTTCAGGGGGTAATCCTCGTGCTGCTTGGAATCGGCATGCGCCGCTTTAAGCGCGCGTATCTGTTTTCCTTTGTTACGGCTGTGCTCTATGGGTTCACGCTCGACGCGATGATCGCCCTTGCTGCGCCTCTGGCGGCCGATAGCTTCATCCTGCGCAGCGTCTGGTATGTGCTGGGCATGGTCGTCTGCTCGCTGGGCGTTGCGCTGCTGTTTCATACGTATATTTCGCCGGAGGCCTACGAGCTCTTTGTCAAGGAGATCGCCGAGAAGACCGGAAAGCCGATCCCGAAGGTCAAGACGATTTACGACTGCGTCAGCTGCCTGATCGCCATTTGTATGAGCTTTGCGTTCTTTGGCCTTGGCCGGTTTGAAGGCGTGAAGCTGGGCACGATTCTCTGCGCGCTGATCAATGGGTCGATCATCGGCTTTATCTCCGGATGGCTGGATCAGACGTTTGAGACAAAAGATGCGCTGAAGCTGCGAAAACTGTTTTCCCTTTAAGACACAATCAGGTTTTTACAGGCTGGGCATTGCCCAGCTTTTTGTATACCTTGAAATACATGGTCGTGAAGCAGGCCAGGCCGCCGAGGAAATTGGAAATCGGCTCAGCGAGGAACACGCCCATCACGCCGAAGCCCATGCGCGGCAGCAGCAGCGTCAGCGGCACGACGATGATCGCCTTGCGAAGCAGGGAGAAGAAGATCGCATAGCGCGCAAAGCCCAGCGCCTGGAAGGTCGTCTGTCCGGCGAACTGGAAGGACATGAAGAAAAAGCCGAAGAAATACACGTGCAGCGCCTGCGGTCCTGCGGCGATCAGCTGCGGATCGGAGGAGAAGACACGGATGAGGAATTCCGGAAAGAGCAGCACCAGCGCCCAGGCGGCTACGTTGTAGCATGTGCCGCAAAGAGCGGTGAAGCGGATGGCTTCTTTCACGCGGCCGTAGAGCTTCGCGCCGTAATTGAAGCCCATCACCGGCTGAGAGCCGCTGACCAGGCCGTAAACCGGCAGCTCCAGCACGGAGCGCACGGAAGAGAGCACCGTCATCACGCCGACATAGAGATCGCCGCCGAAGGTGCTCAGCGTCGAGTTGCAGGCGATCTGTACAAGGGAGTTTGTGCCCTGCATGAAAAAGCCTGCCGCGCCGAGGGAGAGAATCTTTTTGACGATCGCGCTGCACAGGTGCATGTACTTGGCTTCAAGGCGCAGCAGCACCTTTTTGCCGCAGAGAAAATGCAGCACCCAGATGCAGGAAATCGCCTGGCTGATGATGGTCGCCAGCGCTGCGCCTGCAACGCCCATATCAAAGACGAAGATGAACAGCGGATCGAGCAGAAGATTGAGCGCCGCGCCGATGATGACGCTGAGCATGCCCACGCGTGGGAAGCCCTGGGCATTGATAAAGCTGTTCATGCCAGTGGCGAGCATGGCAAAGGGCGTGCCCAGCAGATAGATCTTCAGATATGCATCCGCATAGAGATAGGAAGATTCGCTCGCACCGAAGAGGAACATGATCGGTCGGCGGAAGAGGAGACACAAAGCCATGAGCAGCAGCGAAGTGAGGCCAAGCAGGGAAAAAACATTGCCCATAATGCGCCGGGCTTTTTCCTCTTCGCCTGCACCGCGGGCGATGGAAAACAGCGGCGTGCCGCCCGTGGAAAAGAGCGCTGTGAATGCGGCAATGAGCGTGACAATGGGAAACGTGAGCCCGACGCCCGTGAGCGCCGCGCTGCCCGCGCCGGGCATATGGCCCAGATAAATGCGGTCGACGATGTTATAAAGCAGCTGCACCAGCTGTGCCAGAGACAGCGGAACGGCCTGCGCGACGATGCGCTTCCAGACGCTGCCCTGGGAAAAATCCGTGGTCATGAGGCGCCTTCTTTCGATTGCGGTTGGATACTTCAAGTATAGCCCTTTGGGGATAGAAAGTCAATTTACAGCGGTAAGGTTCGGAGAGATTCATTGACAGATGAAGGGATGCATGCTAATCTGTTATCAATTGGATGGCGATGCCATTCCAGAGACAAGAAGGAGGAAAATACCTATGAAAAAGAGCATCATTGCCCTCGCGCTGATCGTTTGCATGATCATGCCGGCTGTGGGCATGGCCGCCTATACGCCGGGCGAATACACCGGCGAGGCACAGGGCTTCTCCAGCGCGGTCAAGGCGATCGTGACGGTCGACGCCGAGGCGATCACGGCGGTGACGCTGGACGTCTCCGGCGAAACCCCGACCTTCGGCGGCGCGCAGGGCGAGGCGCTGGCAGCCGCTTTTGTTGAAAAGCAAAGCGCGGAGATCGACGCAATCGCCGGCGTGACCATGACCAGCAACGCCGCGAAGGCCGCTGTTCAGAAGGCGCTGGACGAGGCCGCGGGCGCGGCCGGCTGGGACGGCACCTATGCCGCCGGCACCTATACCGGCGTGGCGAAGGGCCGCAATGGCGAGATGACCGTGGAGGTCACCTTCACCGAGAATGCGATTGCTGACGTAAAGGTCGTCTCCCATAAGGAGAACCTCGGCCTTGGCTATGGCGTGCCGAATGCCCCGATCGACGTCTTCCCGGGCAAGATCGTGGAGGAGCAGTCCCTGGCCATCGACGTGGTGACCAACGCGACCGTCTCCGGTAATGCCGTGATCGCAGCCGTGGCGGACGCTGTTGCCCAGGCCGGCGGCGATCCGGAAATGCTCAAGGTTGCCTCTGAGAAGGCTGCCGGTGAAGCGCAGGTTTACGACGTTGACGTGGTCGTCGTTGGCGCTGGCGCGGCGGGTCTTTCTGCGGCGCTCACCGCGCAGGAAGCGGGCGCGAATGTGCTCCTGCTGGAAAAGGGCGGCCTCTCCGGCGGCTCCACCGTACGCAGCGGCGGCAAGATTCTGGCGGCGGGCACCCCGTGGCAGGAGAAGCAGGGCTATACCGATAACGCCGATATGATGTATGAGTACCTGATGAGCTTCGATCGCGACGGCGTCATGAGCGAGGAACTCGTGCGTGCGTTCTGCGACGCCTCCGCCGAGAACCTGCAGTGGCTCGAGGATCGCGGCGTGATGGTTCAGGACGTCGAATACATCCACAGCGCGCTGACCCCGTGGCGCGTGCATAACACCATGGGCGGCGGCGGCCAGACCAGCGGCCACGGCGGCCAGATCACTGCGCCGCTGACCAATCTCTATGAGGGCAACGGCGGCAAGACCATCTACAACTGCCGCGCCGAAGAGCTGATCACAAGCGAAACGGGCGCTGTTGTGGGCGTGAAGGCGACCATGACCGACGGTACGAAGGTGACTGTGAACGCCAAATCCGTCATCCTCGCCACCGGCGGCTATGCCAAGAATGAGGAGATGCTCGACAAGTACGAGGACTTCCTGCCCAACAACCTCTACGGC
>CAZACE010000191.1:0-4359 GCA_964483255.1 uncultured Oscillospiraceae bacterium | reverse complement strand
TCACCATCATTTCGAGCTCTGCGGCATGAGCGAGTTCCGCATCGTGGCCATGTATATGACGACGACGGTCGTGCTCTGCCTGATCACGCTGCTTGGCGTGCTCTAAAGATGAAAGCATATCCGCTTCCGAAAGGCATACCGTGAATTCGTATGCTCGCGGAAGCGGTTTTGCCTTTATACGTAATTCCGATACTTTGCTTAAAACCATGCGAAGCGAAGAAGGGGTTCGGGGACGATGTCCCCGAGCAGGTTTTAGGGCGGCAGCCCTAACGTTCCCATAAGGAGGAGACACCATGGATGTGAGAAATAAACGCGTGATCGTGCTGGGCATGGCCCGCAGCGGCATTGCGGCGGCGAAGCTGCTTGCCCAAAAGGGCGCGATCGTGACCATCAGCGATATGAAAGCAGAGGAGAGCTTTGGGGATTCTCTGAGCGAACTGAAGGCGCTCGGCTGCATCTTTGCTTTGGGCGAGGGCCCGCAGAAATATATGAAGGATCAGGATATGCTGATCCTCAGCCCGGGCATTCCGGTCGCAAAGCCCTTTGTGCAGGAGGCGATTGCCGCTGGCGTGGAGGTCATCGGAGAACTGGAGCTGGGCGCGCGCATGATGCGAGGCTCGCTGTGCGCCATCACCGGCACCAACGGCAAGACGACCACCACGACGCTGGTGGGCGAATTCTTCCGCGCGACGGGCAGGGGCACGCATGTCGTGGGCAATATCGGCTATCCGATCACCGCGGACGCGGGCGACATGATGGACGACGATCTGACGGTCGCCGAGGTCAGCTCCTATCAGTGCGAGACGATCAGCACGTTCCATCCGCATGTTGGCGCTGTGCTCAATATTACCGAGGATCACATCGCGCGCCATGGCTCCATGCAGTGCTATATCGACATGAAGCGCCGCATTTTCGATCGCCAGACGGCGGAGGATATCGCGGTATTCAATTACGACGACGCAACCTGTCATGAAATGGCAAAAGGGATCGCTGCGAAGGTCATTTGGTTCTCTCGGACGCAGCAGGTACCGCTGGGCGCGGACGTCCGCGGCGGCGTGATCACGCTGAACCTGGACGGCAACCCGATTGCGATCTGCCCGGCGGATGAGGTGTTCATCCCCGGTCCGCATAATCTGGAAGATGCGCTGGCCGCTGTGGCGATTGCCGGCGCGATGGGTGTTGCGCCGGAATTGATGGCGCCCGTGCTGCGCACGTTCCGCGGCGTGGAGCATCGCATCGAGACGGTGCGCGTGCTGGATGGTGTCACATGGATCAACGACTCGAAGGGCACGAATGTCGATTCCACGCTCAAGGCGATTGCGACGATGACAAAGCCGACTGTGCTGATCCTCGGCGGCAGCGACAAGGGTACGTCCTTTGATCCGCTGGCGGAGGCGATCGTTTCCGCGCCGCAGATTGCGCACTGCGTACTCATCGGCGATACGGCGGCGCAGATCCGCGTATCGCTTGAAAAAGCGGGCTATACGGCCGTTTCCGAGGCGGATCATGACTTTGACGGCTGCATCGCTCTGTGCCGCGAGAGGGCTGTTCAGGGCGGCTGCGTGCTGCTCTCGCCGGCCTGCGCGAGCTTTGATATGTTCAAGGATTTTGAAGACAGAGGCCGTATCTTCAAGGAAAAGGTTATGGCGCTGCGTTGAATGGCGCAGCCGCCGCATGCGAAAGAAAAGGATTTTTGCATTCGGCGGAAGGGGCGCTGTGATTGAAAGAGCCGGCGTGGCGTGTGCGGCGGACATGCGATAAAACCGTGGTCTTCCTGATGATCCTGCTGATCATCCTGGGGCTGATTACGCTGTTCAGTGCGACGTATTACCAGAGGACGGCCAGCGGCGATCCGCTCTCGGCTGTGAAAAAGCAGCTTTTCGGCATTGCGCTGGGCGCGGGGGCGTGCGTGTTTCTCTCGCTCGTGCCTTACAGGTTTTTCAGGCAGCCGAAGGTGATGCTGACGCTGCTTGTCATCAGCGCCGTTTTGCTGATTCTGGTGATCATTCCGGGCATCGGCGTGAGCATCAACGGTTCGCGGCGCTGGCTGAATCTGATGGGACTGAGCATGCAGCCGTCGGAGTTTGCCAAATATGCCATGGTGATCTTCATGGCGGGCGCGCTGGACAGAAGGGGCGAGGAAATCCATCGCTTTTTTTCAGGCGTTGTGCCCCTGCTGATCGTGCCGGGCGTCATGTTCCTGCTGATTCTGGAGCAGCCCAATCTTTCTACCGGTGGCAGCATTCTCATCTGCGCGCTGCTGATGCTCTTCAGTGCGGGGCTTCGCAAGCGGCATCTCGCACTGCTTGGCGTATGCGGCCTTGGCGTGGGTGCATTCTATGCATGGAGCGCGCCATACAGGCGGGAGCGGCTGCTCTCGTTCCGCGATCCATTTGCCAAGATGAGCGACGAAGGTTATCAGCTTTCGCAGTCGCTCATTGCGCTGGGTTCGGGCGGGCTCTTTGGCATGGGACTGGGACAGGGCAAGCAGAAGTTTGCCTATCTGCCCTATCCGGAATCGGACTTTATATTTGCCATCGTCGGCGAGGATTTCGGCCTCACCGGGTGTACGCTGGTGGTGCTGCTCTTTGGCGCGTTTGTGTTTGCCGGGCTGCGCGTGGCGCTTTCCTGCCGGGATCGCTACGGCTGTCTGCTTGCCAGCGGCATTACGTCGATGATCGGCCTGCAGGCATTTATCAACATGGGCGTGGTCACGGGCATTATGCCTACGACAGGCCTTCCGCTGCCTTTTTTCAGCGCGGGCGGCACGTCGGTGACGATGATCATGGCCGCAGTCGGCATCCTGCTCAGTATTTCGCGCGAAAACGGACGCGCGATCATCCACAGAAAGGAAAACGGACGTGAGACATAAGAAACGCAAAAAGGCTGCCAGGCAGACGATGACAATGACCATTGTGGTGGTGGCGGCGATCGCCGTCCTGATCGTGCTGGCCTGCTCGCAGGTCTTTGTCGTGCGCGATGTGATGGTCGTGGGCAACCGCAATCTGCTGCGCGAGGAGGTTGTCACGCAGAGCGGGATTAAGCCCGGCGACAATGCCTTGGGGCTCACCGCCCAGCAGCTTAGACAGCAGCTGGAAAAGAACCGCTATATCGAGTATGTCGGGCATGAGTTTGACTATCGCGGCACGCTGACCCTGCGCATCAATGAGCGCTTGGGCATGGCGGTCGTGTATGATCTGGGCTATTATTACGTGCTTGATTCGGCGGGCATGGTGCTCGAATGCGCCGGCAGCGCCTATCCTACCGGCGTGGCGGGTCCGAAGGTGTCGGGCTTTTCCATTGAGCCCAACTCGCGCATCACCGTGGGAGAGCGTCTTCCCGTGCATGACAGGGGCCAGTTGGAGGCGATGGAATACGTCCTTGACCAGCTGGACCGCACAAACCTGCTCAGCCGCATGTCTGAGCTCAATGTGAAAAACACAGAAAACATGTATCTCATTACTGCAGACGGAGCGAAGATTGTGCTGGGCGACAGCGCATCCATGCAGACCAAGCTGCTTATTGTGCGTGAGGTGCTTACCCTGCGCGAGGAGGCGGGCGATCTGATGGGCGCGAAGATCGACGTATCCAACGGATATAATGCGCATTACATACCGCCCGTGCTGCCGACGATCACCCCGGTGCCTACGGCAACGCCGACAATCGCCCCGGCGGTTACGCCCAAACCGTGATGGATGCGGCAAAAAATGGCCGGAAAATGGACAAAATTTGCTCAAGTGGCTTGAAAGAACGGGCATAATCGGTTACAATAAACTCGCATAATAATAGCAAATCAGATGATATTTTGCGCCCATTCGGGCGAATTTACATGCGGGCAGACAGGAGCATGAGATCGTATGATGAAAAAAGCGACGGCGGTTCTGGACTTTGGTACGTCCAAAGTGCTGGTATTGCTTGCAGAGGAGAGCGCGTATCAGAAGGTGACCATCACCTCCGCCGGCATGGCGCAGTATGATGGCTTCATGAATGGGGAGTGGAATGCTCCCGGCGATGTGACCGATGCAATTGCCAGCGCAATTGAGACGGCGGAAAATAAAGTGGGCGCTCATATTAAAGAAGTGTATGTGGGCGTTCCGGGTGAATTCGTTCGCGTTTACGTGATCGAATCGAGCGTGACGCTTCAGGGTGCGGACCCGAAGGTGACCAGTGCGGATGTTGAAAAGCTTCAGCGTCAGGCCACGGAGATGCTCGATCGTCCCACTGGCGTGATCATTCACCGCAGCCCTGCCTGGTTCAAGGTGGACGGCGGCCAGAAGACGCTTGAGCCGGTCGATCAGAAGGGCTCCACGCTGGAGGGTATGATCGGCTTTGTGCTGGCGGATCAGTTTTTCGTCAACG
>CAZACE010000190.1:0-4373 GCA_964483255.1 uncultured Oscillospiraceae bacterium | reverse complement strand
ATATGATAATCATTCTCATTTGTCAACACCTTTTTGAAAGTTTTTGAGAATAATTTTTATTTAATCTTTGAGCACAAAAGAAAGGCAGATCCTGCAAGGATCTGCCTTTTTCATTCATAATTCAATTATATCAGGATTTTCTCCGGTTTCTACGCGCTGCCGTCTCCTGCTCAATCAGCTCGATATCCCGATCCGGCGTAAAGCTCTTCCAACGCAAAACGAGAACGATTCCCATTGCCAGCAGGATCACCGCACGCATCAGCGTCGTATACTGCACCGAATACACCTGCATGCCCATAAACGGCGCAGCCGTATCTCCCGTAACCGCGCTGACCAGCGTGCCCGTCAGAAGCCCCAGGAACGCCATGAAATTGCGCCCAAGCGTGTTGAATGCGATCAGCGCCGTCTCATTATCCCGCGGCAGATTCATATACAGCACATTCGCATAGGAAAGATTGACGCCCACGTTCAGCACGCTCTGCGTCACGCACAGCAGCACGTACAGCCAGACCATATCCGGCCCCAGCAGAAAGAACAGAATCTCCGTAGGCACCCAGCAAATCAGCGCCAGACCGAATGTTTTGATCCAGGAATATCGCGCCAATATGCCCCGCCAGAAGCCCGACAGCGCCAGCAGAATCACCGTGCCCAGCACAGACATGGCGTTGATGAGCGTATAGGAATAATGCAAATGATTGAGCAGATGATAGGCCCACAAACCGTTATTGAGATTGAGCACATAGTTCCAGGCAAACATCAGCAGCGTACAGGCCATGAATTTCTTATATCGAAGCGGCAGCGTAAATATCTGCGAAATACGCAGCGGCTCCTCCGACTCCACGGGATATTCCTTCGCCTGCACCTGAATGGCGATTTCAAGCAATACGAGCGCAAAGGCAAAATAGCGCAGGCCGTTGATCAGCGCGCGCTGATTCTGCGCGCTCTGCACCGCGTCGGTGATCAGGCCGGAGGCAATCAGAATGACGCTGCCAATGATCGAAGCCGCCATCTGCTGATAAAGCAGATAGCGCGAGCGTCTGGCGTCATCCTTGGGAAAGAAGCGATAAAACCAGATGACAAACCCCGGATCAAACGGCGCATAAAGCGCATACGCCAGAAAGACGATCAGCGCAAACCAGTACAGCCTCTGCTGCGGATCAGCGACAAAATTGGGCATGACCGTTGCCGCCAGAATATACATCACATAGAAGTAGATCTTCGCCGCGATCATGATCGGCTTGCGCCGCTTGAAATGCACGAGGATCTTTGACGAAAATACGCTGAAGAGATTGCCCAGATAGGGAATGAACGTGATGACGCCCGCATCGGTGATGGACATCCCGTTCATGGTCAGAAAGCCTGTGTAGAATATGCCCGTGATGAACACATTATAAAACGCATTGAGGATCACGCAGAAGATGTAGACCGTTCTTCCCTTGGCATCCTCGTCGTGAAAGCCAAAAATATCGTGAAAATCCCTGCGCAGGCCGCTCGTATACGCCCCCAGCATTGATATTATCCCCCTCGCCTCTGTGAAGAATTTCAAAGACGGGAGCATTTTAGCACAATGTATGTACAAATACAATCTCTCAGGGGAAAAAAGCACAAGTTCCGACTGTCCGCAAATGATAAAGGGGAGGAGGCCCCGAAGGGCCGCCTCCCTGTTGCTTGGCTGATTCAGTTTGAGGATTACTTGCCGAAGTAGCGCTTGAGCAATCCTTCGAACGCCTTGCCATGCCGTGCCTCATCGCGGGCCATCTCGTGCACGGTATCATGAATCGCGTCCAGGTTCAGCTCCTTGGCCTTCTTCGCCAGCTCGAACTTGCCGCTGGTGGCGCCGTTCTCGGCGTCCACGCGCATCTCAAGGTTGCGCTTGGTCGAAGAGGTCACTACCTCGCCCAGCAGCTCCGCGAACTTCGCCGCATGCTCGGCCTCTTCGTAAGCCGCCTTCTCCCAGTACAGGCCGATCTCCGGATAGCCCTCGCGATGCGCCACGCGCGCCATCGCCAGATACATGCCCACCTCGGAGCACTCGGCCTCGAAATTCTCACGCAGGCCCTTGATGATCTCTTCCGGCGCATCCTTCGCCACGCCCAGCACATGCTCCGCAGCCCAGACCTTCTCGCCGCTCATCTCCGTGAACTTGCTTCCCGGCACCTTGCACAGCGGGCACTTCTCAGGCGCCTCCGGACCCTCATGCACATAACCGCAAACCGGACATACCCATTTCTTCATATTCGTTTCCTCCCTGTTTTTCTTTTAATGTCTTTATTGAATAGACGCTGACGCAGCATCCATCGTTTCATTTGCACACGCACTGCACATGCCGTGCGCCGTAACCTCGACCCAGTCGACCTGATGGCCGCAAACCCGGGCCGCTTCTTTCACCATGCCGGAGAAATCCGCCTGAATGTCATACACATGTCCGCAGCGATTGCAGACAAAGTGCACATGCGAATCCCTCACATATTCATATACTGCGCTCTTCTTGCCCAGCGCGAGCCGGCGGATCATGCCCAGCTCGGTCAGGTGATCCAGCGCGCGATAGACGGTCGCCGTACCGATATTATCCAAACTGTCCAGGATTTCCTCCGCAGTCAGGTGGCAGCGTCTTTCGGCGAGCACGCCGAGGACCGCTCTGGCCTGCGTACTAATTCTTGTTGCCATCCGTCATCCCCTCTCTTTCGTTCTTTTGAGCATATTATATGATAATTCTTCTCAATTGTCAATCTGTTTTTCGATATTTTTGAGAATTATTTTCAGTTTAAGAAAAAAGGAGGAACATCCTCGTTCCTCCACGTTCTTCAATTTTCAGCCGATCGGCCTGAAATCCTCCTTACCATGCTTGCACAGCGGGCAGATATAGTCATCCGGAAGCTCTTCGCCTTCGTATACATGGCCGCAGACCGTGCAGACCCAGCCCTTCTTCTTGGGCTGCTGGGGCTTCGGTTTGATGTCGCTCTGATAGTAGCCGTAGGTGCAGCTCGGGCGATCCGAGAGCACCTGCGCGTCCTCCAGCGCGGCGATGAACAGCGTATGGCTGCCCAGATCCACCGTGCGCAGCAGCCTGCAGGAGAAGAACGCATTGGCATAGTGCTTAAGGATATACAGTCCATTCTGCGCGCGTTCGACGTCCTCAAAGCCGACAAACTTATTCACATCGCGGCCGGACTGCATGCCAAAGCGCTTGAACACCTCAAACGGCGTATCAACCGTCAGCGCCGAGATGTTGAAGCGTCCGCTCTCCATGATCATGTCGTGCGTCTTATTTGCCTTATTGACCGAGATGGAGATCGTCAGCGGATCGCTGGCCACCTGCACGGCGGTGTTGACGATGCAAGCATTGTCCTGTCCGTAGGAACGCGTAGAGAGCCAGTACAGGCCGTAGGTGATGTTATAAAGCGCTTTCGGATTCATGCTTGTCCTCCTGTGTGTTTCGTCGCGATCAGAGCGTCAGGGACGGCGCGGTGTAAATCCTGCCGGCGTATTCCTGGTCCAGCTGATAGAGTCCCTGCGGGCTCCCGCCAAAGAGCTTATAGCGGCCAATCATGCTGTCCGCATTCTCCTCTTCCTCCATCTGCTCATCCACAAACCAATCCAGGAACTTCATGGTGCGATAGTCCTTTCCCTCATGTGCGGCAGCATAGATATTGTTGATCAGGCTGGTCACATAGCGCTCGTGCTCGGCAGCGATCTCCAGCGGATCGAGGATGGAAGAAAAAACCTTGTCCGGCTTGCCGATGGCCTCGAGTGTCACCTTCAGACCGTTATTCTGCATATACTTCATGAACAGCAGCGCATGATCGCGCTCTTCCTGCGCCTGAATGGTGTAGTAGTTGGCATAGCCGTCCAGGTGCATATCGGTGTAATAATTCGCCATATCCAGATACAGATACGCGCTGTAGAATTCTTTGTTGATCTGATCGTTGAGCAGCGCCACAACCTTCTCGTTCATGCGTTTTCTCCTTTCATGCGCTGAAAGCGCCGGTCCCGGTCACCCCAGGACCGGCGCATGTCGTTTGTTTCTGTTCATCCGGCCGCATCTTTGCAGCCGCTGTCGATTCTTACTCGATCACGGTGAAGGCGTCCTTACCGAGGCCGCAGACCGGGCAAACCCAATCCTCCGGGATATCCTCAAACGCCGTGCCGGGGGCGATGCCGCCGTCCGGATCGCCGATCGCCGGATCGTAGATGTAGCTGCAAACACATTCAAACTGCTTCATATTTTTAATCTCCTTATTGCTTGTTAAAATGATTGTTCTCTGTTTTGATCGTATGGATTACTTATTAAAGTAGCGCTTGAGCAGACCTTCGAATGCTCTGCCGTGGCGCGCCTCGTCGCGGGCCATCTCGTGCACGGTGTCGTGGATCGC
>CAZACE010000189.1:0-4379 GCA_964483255.1 uncultured Oscillospiraceae bacterium | reverse complement strand
GGTGCTCGTCAACGATGCGCGTCACGTCGTCCACCTTCACGTGGGAGTAGAACGCGCCTTCCGGATAAACGACGACCACCGGGCCGGCCTCGCACAGGCCGAAGCAGCCGGTGCGGACAACCTTGACTTCCTTATCGAGACCCTTCTCGATCAGCTGCTTTTCAAACTCATTGATGATCGCGCCGGAATTGGAAGACGTACAACCCGTGCCGCCGCATACCATCACATGGGAGCGAATCAGATCCATAATATGTTTCCTCCTATTTCACCTAAATCGCTTAGCCCTGCGCGCCGATGGTATACTCATCGACCGGCTTGCCATTGACGATGTGCTCGCCAACCACACGGGCAACCTTCTCCGGAGACATATGGATGTAGGTGACCTTCTCCTGGCCCTTGACATAGACCTCAACCATCGGCTCCAGACGGCACATGCCGATGCAGCCGGTCTGCGCGACGGTAACATTCTCCAGGCCGCGCTTCTTGAGCTCCTCGATGAACTCCAGCATCACGGGACGCGCGCCGGCGGCGATGCCGCAGGTAGCCATGCCCACAACGATACGGGTGTCGACGTTATCATCCTTACGCAGGTTAACCTGCTCGATCATTCTGGCGCGGATGGCAGCCAGTTCAGCAAGAGATTTCATGAAAACAACCCTCCATGCAATTCTGTAATTTCCTGATATAAGCAATCTTTGATCCATGCGGATATCTCGGGATTATCCAGCGGAATCGGCGCAACCGTTTCCCTGATCACGCGGGTATCGAACGTGAAGTTTTTCCCATCGTAATCATAGACAAAGAGGAAATCGGTAGCGGGATTCATGAGCACGAGCGTAAACAGCGATCCCGGCACGTCGCCCATGGGCGGACGGTCGATGTGATCAAGCCCAAAGCTCACAGACACGGTCGTTCCCTTGCCGATCTCGGATTCGATGGCAAAGTCGCCGCCGGTCGCCTGCGCTGTCATTTTGAGCAGCGGCAGCCCCAGACCAACCTTGCGCGTCCTGCGCGTGGTGGTGAAGGGATCACTGACCGCCTGCGCCATTTCGGCGCTCATGCCGCAGCCGTCATCCGCAAAGCGAAGGGAGACGGTATTGCGGCTGTGATCCACAATGATATCGATCTCAACCAGGCTCGCCCTGGCCGAAATTGAATTCTGGGCAATATCCAGGATATTGTCCGCAAGTTCACGCATCATAGCTGCTATCTTACTGACGATACTTGGCGATGATGCCCGGGATCTGATCCGGGGTCAGACGGCCGTAAACGTCGTCATTGACCATGATAACCGGAGCAAGACCGCAGGCGCCCAGGCAGCGGGTGGCGTTCAGGGTGAACAGGCCATCCTTCGTGGTGCGGCCGGCCGGAATCTCGAGAACCTCCTCGAGCTTGTCCAGAACCTGCTGGCTGCCCTTGACGTAGCATGCAGTACCCATGCAGACGCTGATGATGTACTTGCCCTTCGGCTCCAGATTGAACTGAGCATAGAAAGTCGCAACGCCGTAGATGTCGCTGACCGGGATGTCCATCTCCTTCGCGATGTAATTCTGGACCTCCTCCGGCAGATAGCCGAAGATGTCCTGCGCACGCTGCATGATCGGCATGAGCGCGCCCGGCTCGTTCTTCATCTCGTCAATCACCAGCTGAAGAGCCTCGAACTTTTCCTTCTCCAAAGCCATTTACACACAACCTCCTTGATTCTCTCTATGTGGATAAATACTTGTTAAATTTAAGGCAATACATTATATCACACGCATTGCGTGTTAGCCTATGCTAATCGGGTTTTTTTGACAATATGTGCAGAAAGGCAACTCAAATTATGTCAAAATGCCTGCTATTGCGTCAAAAAGCGCATCCGCGGAGCGCTCTTTTGCCTCCAGAAAAAACACCGGCTCGAGCATATTTTCCAGATAATGGGCGTCCGAGGATTCCAGCAGGCGGTAGGGCGTCAGATCCATCGGCGGCATGGCCACCGCTCTGGAGATTTCCAGCGCATCGTATTTCGCGCCCGCGGGCAAGAATCCCAGCGCGTTCAGGACGCCATTTGATCCCCTGTTGATATGCGCGGGCACGCACAGCCCGCCCGCCTCGTGGATCAGCCGCTCGCAATCCTCAAAACCGAGATCCAGCGCCGTGATGAGCAGACGATCCTCCACGGCGATTTCCTCATCCTGCGCATTCATCACCTGCTGGCGGCCGAAGAACGCCTC
The DNA here is from genome assembly GCA_964483255.1 of uncultured Oscillospiraceae bacterium. Lineage (GTDB taxonomy): Bacteria > Bacillota > Clostridia > Christensenellales > Aristaeellaceae > Ventricola. The sequence continues at coordinate 2,166 of CAZACE010000189.1, read as the reverse complement.
ACGATTGGGGATCGGCGGCAGATGCGCATAGATCGCCTCGCCAAAGGCCACGCATTTCTCCACCGTGCGGAAGTAGCACAGCATATGCGCCTCTTCTCTGGTGGTCAGCTCCATGCCCGGCAGCAGCACCACATTCATCATGTCGGCGACCTCTTTGATCGCTGGCAGATTGCGCGCACAGTTGTGATCGCACACGGCAATCGCATCCAGCTGCTTGATGAACGCCATGCCGACGATGTTGTTGGGCGTCATCAGCGCATCGCCGCAGGGCGACAAGCAGGAATGGATGTGCAGGTCGCAGGCGAGCTTCATCCCTTTTTCGCCGCGGGCACGCCGCTGTTGGCCAGCAGCACCACAAGCTCAAACGCGGTCTTCTCGCTGGAAAGGATGATGATATCCTCATCCTGCGCTTTTTTGACGATTGCAGGCTCCACCGGCAGGTTCTCCGGAATGATGACGCAGGCAAAATCCAGCAGAGCCGCCACGGCAATCACGTTCATATGCGCCTGCACGGTGATCCAGGCCATATCCGCCTGACCCTTGCCCATGACATGGCTGAGCAGATCGCAGGTATAGCCGCTGACGATCTCGCGATCATCAAATTCGCCGGTCAGGCATTTCGCGCCGGAAAGGGCGATCAATTCAGATACCTTCATGATATTTTCCTCTTCTCTGATTTCTCTGTTTTTCAAAGCATCGGCGGCACGCCGGTTATTCTTCGTCTGGGCTGAGTTCGTCGCCAAGCTCTCTCAGTCTTGCGGAATCCTGCAGGGTATTGAAGCGCGTGCTCGCGCCCAGCGTCACCATCTCCGCCGCCAGCGCGCTGATGCGGGCGTTCATTTTGAAGATGCAGTTGAGCTCATTGGCAAAGCCATGCGCAATATCCCAGGCCAGCGCGCGGCAGGTCGGCGAGCCGCAGCTTCCGCAGTCCAGCCCCGGCAGGCTCTTTTCAATCTCATTGATACGCTCGCTCATGGCGATGCGCTCCTTCATCGTGCCCTCCAGCTGCATGGAGTTGTTGGGTTCGATCTCCTCAGTCATGCGCAGGGTTTCACAGGCCGTTTCAAACACCTGCGTGCGCTGCACGGTCTTATGCTCCGTGCGGCTCATCACGCTGCGCAGACGGTTCTTGGCTACGAAGCTGTTTTCCACCGTCAACGGTCCGCCGAGGCAGCCATTGACACAGGCCAGGCCTTCAAAGTACATCAGGTTGCGGATGCGCGCATTCTCGATCTGCTCAAGCACATTTTTGACGTTCTCGATGCCGTCCACGCACAGCGAACTCTTGATGCCCAGCGCATCCGCCTCGCCGCCCGGCACGGCCCATTTGATGCCCACCGCGCTCGCCCGCTCGATTTCCAGCGGTTCAAAGCCCTTGTGCATCTCCGAACGCATGTCCTTATAGACGTCCTTGATGGCGATCACGCCGTCCACGTAGGATTTCTCCTGGCCGATGGGCGTCTTGACCGCCGTCATCTTCGCCGCGCAGGGAGAGATGAAGAATGCGCCGATATCGGCGATATCCACGCCGTGCTTTGCGGCATATTCTTCCTTGGCAATCTTGGCCGCCGCTTCCATGGGCGAGATGAAGTCGATCACGTTATCCAGCAGTGCCGGGAAATGAATCTGAATCAATCTGAGCACAGCTGGACAGGCGGTCGAAATCACAGGTCGCGGCCTGTTCTCCTCGCGAAGCGCCTTTGAAATGGCATAGGAGACGATCTCCGCCGCGCGCGCCACCTCGAACACATCATCAAATCCAAGCCTGAGCAGCGCCGCAATAATCGGCTCCGGTTTATGCACGCCCTGAAACTGGGCATAGAGCGTCGGTGCAGGCAGCGCGATGGCATGCTTGAATCCCTTGATGATCTCGATCGGATCGGTCAGCGCCACCTTAGCATGGTGCGGGCATACCTTGATACATTCGCCGCAGTCGATGCAGCGCTCATGAATGATGCTCGCGGAGTTATGCCGGATACGGATCGCCTCCGTCGGGCATCGCTTCAGGCAGGTTGTACAGCCCGTACACTTGCTCCTGTCCAGGCTCACAGAATGCAGATATGTTTCAGACAACAAATTCGCCCCCAGTCACCCTTGGTTAGGTTACGTTAGGGCTGCCGCCCTAAAACCCGCCTGAGTGATTCCGCCGCTGGCGGCGGCAGGCTC
>CAZACE010000188.1:0-4392 GCA_964483255.1 uncultured Oscillospiraceae bacterium | reverse complement strand
GCTGGAGCAGCGTCAAGCTGTATTTCATGTTCGGTCTGCCGACTGAAACATATGAGGATCTGGATGGTATCTCCGATCTTGCGAATAAAGTGGTCCGCAAGTATTTTGAGACACCCAAGAATATCCGAGCCAAGGGCCTTCGCGTCAACTGCAGCGCTTCCTGCTTTGTGCCTAAGGCATTCACGCCGTTTCAATGGGAACCGCAGGATACCATTGAACAGTTCCAGGAGAAGCAGAAACACCTGTGCCGCATTATGCACATCAAGGGCGTCGAGTTCAACTGGCATGAGCCGCAGGTTTCTTTCCTGGAGGCCGTGTTCGCCCGCGGCGACCGCAGGACGGCAGATGCGCTGGAAGCTGCCTGGCGTCTTGGCTGCCGTTTTGATGGCTGGACCGACCAGTTCAAGTTCGACAAGTGGATGGAAGCCTTTGAGCAGACGGGCGTAGATCCCAAGTTCTATGCCAATCGCCGCCGTGAGAAGGACGAACTGCTGCCGTGGGCGTTTATCGACGCCGGCGTGACGCAGAGCTTCCTGTGGCGCGAGCGTGAGCGTGCCGTTTCCGAAACGCCAACGCCGGACTGCCGCAAGGGCTGCCAGGGCTGCGGCCTCAAGCGATTTGAAGGAGCGTGTGAAGGACGATGAGAATGCTGCTTCAGTTTAAGAAGGGTGATATCGTTCGCCATCTTGGACTTCTTGACCTCCAGCGTACCATGCAGCGTGCTCTGCGCAGGAGCAGCCTCCCTGTCGCGTATTCCAAGGGCTTCAATCCGCATATCGTGATGTCTTTTGCTTCTGCGCTGTCTTCCGGCATTCCCGGCGACGCGGAGCTTCTGGACGTGTCCCTGTGCGGCGAAGTAACCGAAGAAGAATGCCTGAATGCCATGAATTGTGTGCTTCCGCCCGCGCTTGCATGCTCCCGTGTGCGTCTGGTGGATGATCGTTTCCCGAAGGTAAGCGCATCCCTGCGCAGCGCGCAGTACAGGATCACACTGCGCGGCGGCGATACCAAGCGTATCATCGAGAGCACGACTGCCTTCCTTGCCGAAGAGGAGATCATGGCGCTGCGCAAGACCAAAAAGAACGAAACCCTGGTCAATATCCGTCCGATGATCTACGAGCTGACAGCGGAATATGACGATACTGCCGATACTGCTGTGATGATCGCCCGCGTCTCGTTTATCGAGCAGGCGACCCTCAAGCCTGATCTGCTTCTGGAAGCGCTGTGCACCTACTGCAGCGCGCAGCTGCCCCGGCATGAAATTCGCAGAACCCATCTGCATGGCGAGGCAAACGGTCAGGCCATTCCGCTGATCGATATGTGATATGACCAGAAAACTGATTATCGATGATTCCTTCGGTCATATCCGGGCGGCCGTTCTGGAGAATGGCGCGCTTCTTGAGATCCACATCGAAAAGCAAGCTGCAGATGATCAGGCCGAAAATCTGTTTTTAGGCAGAGTTCAGAGTATTAAGCCATCTCTGCATGCCGCCTTCGTGGATATCGGAACAGAAATCAACGCCTTTCTGCCCCTGCGTGAGGAAATGAACCTTCGCTGCGGCGATATGATCATCGTGCAGGGACAGGCGAAGCAGAGCACCGATACAAAGGGCCTTCGGATCACAGATAAGGTGAATCTTGCCGGAAAATGGCTGGTGCTGCTTCCGGGAGAAAGCGGCGTGCATGTTTCCAAGAAGATCAAGGATCCTGCGCTGCGCGAAACCCTTACAGCACTTGGCAAGGATATTTGCCCACCGGATTGCGGCCTGATTATCAGAACTGCTGGAGAGGGTGTGACGGAGCAGCTTCTTGAAGACGAAGCGCAGTCTCTGTACCTGCTTTGGCAGCAAATTGCAGCGAAGGCAAAGGGGATGACCAAACCCGGATTACTGCACCAACGGCTGCCGTTGTACCTGCGCCTTGCTCGTGACATGCGTGATTTGTCTGAGATCGTCATCAACAGTAAAAGTGGTCAACGTCAGCTGGAATCCATGCAGAAAGAGCTGGCGCTATCTGCCGACACGCAGATTCTTCATTTTCAGGAGACAAGCACCCTGATCTTCGATGCATACAACATTGAAACGCAGATCGACAAAGCGTTGAAAAAACGGGTTTGGCTGCCATGCGGCGGTTATCTGATTATCGATTATTGCGAGGCGATGACAGTCATCGACGTCAATTCCGGCAAGATGATTCTTGGACGTGATCTGGAGGATACGGCGCTGCGCGTAAATCTGGAAGCTGCCCAGGAAGCTGCCCGCCAGCTCCGCCTGCGCGATATCGGCGGCATTGTTATGATCGATTTCATCGATATGCGTGAGGAAACACATCGTCACCTTCTTTTAAAAACGATGAAGGAAGCTGTGGCCGGTGACCGCACGCAGATTACCGTAGAGGGTTTTACGCGCCTGGGTCTGATGGAAATCACGCGAAAGAGAAAGCATGAACAACTGAGAAAGAGCATGCGTATAAACTGCAGCTATTGCAGCGGCATGGGTGAGGTACTTTCCGGCGAGGAGGTGGCCTGCCGTGCGCTGCGTCAGGTTCGCAGGATGATTCTCGGTGGACAGAGAGGACCGTTTGTCATCCGCTGCGGCGCATCCTGCGCACAGGCGCTGCTTTCCATGGCGTCGCCCGAGCATGCTGATGTTTACTGCTGCACAACGCCCGGCCGTCATGCAGAAAAATACGACATTGAACAAATCGGCGCAGGCATTCCGATTCCCGGTGGCGCCTGCCCGCTAAAAAAGGACTGAAACATCAAACATGAAAAGACTGGAAGCCATTGAACTGCCGGCAGAGGAGATTGCCCATCAGAAAGCGCTGATGCACGAATTCTCTTCGCTTGAGCAGCGCCCGCACACCTATTGTGTGGTCACCTACGGATGCCAGATGAATGCACACGACAGCGAAAAGCTGGAAGGCATGCTTGCTGAGATGGGGATGACGCCGGCCGAAAGCCGCGAAACCGCAGATTTCGTCATCTTCAATACCTGCTGTGTGCGCGATAATGCGCAGCGCCGTGCGCTGGGCAACGTTGTCTGGCTCAAGGAACTCAAGAAGACCCGTCCCGAGCTGATGGTTGCTGTGTGCGGCTGCATGATGCAGCAGAAGGGTATGGGCGAGCAGATCCTCAGGCAATATCCCTTTGTCGATCTTGCTTTCGGCACGCATAACCTGTATCGCTTTGCGCAGCTGATGCTGCAGGCGGTCAAGAGCCGCCGCCGTGTGGTGGAGGTCATCCAGGAAGACGAGGGCAGCATTCCTGAGGAACTGCCGGTACGCCGCAACAGCGAGTACCACGCGTACATCACAATCCTGTATGGCTGCAACAACTTTTGCTCTTACTGTATCGTTCCGTATGTCCGCGGCAGAGAGCGCTCCCGTGCATCTGGCCGGATCATCGAGGAGGCGCGCCAGCTTAAGGCTGACGGCGTAAAGGAAATCATGCTCCTTGGCCAGAACGTCAATTCCTACGGTCTGGACGTGGAAGGCGAGCTTTCTTTTGCGCAGCTGCTCGAGAAGCTGGATGAAGTCGGCATTGAGCGCATCCGCTTCATGACGTCCCATCCCAAGGACATTTCCGATGAGCTGATCGACGTCATTGCCAGATCGAAGCATATCTGTCATGCGCTGCATCTGCCCGTTCAGCATGGCAGTACGCGCGTTCTTGAGTCCATGAACCGCAAGTATAGCCGCGAAAAGTATCTTTCCCGCGTCAAGGCGATCCGTGAGAAGATTCCGGATATGAGCCTGACTACGGATCTGATCGTCGGTTATCCGGGCGAAACGGAAGAGGAATTTGAAGAGACCTGCTCGCTTGTCAACGAAGTGGGTTATGACAGCGCGTTCACATTCATCTATTCGCCGCGCATCGGCACTCGCGCTGCGGATATGCCGGATCAGATTCCGGAAAAAGAATCCTCCCGAAGGATTCAGAAGCTCATCGCCATTCAGAAAGAGAATACCCGCCGCAATTATGCCGCCTATATCGGCCAGATCCACAGTGTTCTGGTGGACGAGGCCTCCAAGCGGGATGAAAACCAGATGGCTGGCAAGAATGAGTACAACATCACCGTCAATTTCCCGGGTGATCCGAGCCTGATCGGCCAGATCGTCAGGGTAAAGATTACCTCCGCAGGCGAAAGTACGCTGCGCGGTGAACTGATCAAATAAAAAAACAACCAAACATAACAGGAGGATATTACCATGAGCAAGATTACCGACTGCGCCCGCGCACTGGGCGAGGCCATTGTCGCTTCCGATGAATACAAGAACATGCAGGTGACCGAAGCTGCTGCAATGAGCGATCCGGCCGTCACCGAAGCCATGGCCCGTTACATGGAGCTCAAGAATAAGCTTGGCGACGTGATGAGTAGCCCGGACGCCGAT
>CAZACE010000187.1:0-4404 GCA_964483255.1 uncultured Oscillospiraceae bacterium | reverse complement strand
ATAGATTGTGGTCATATATTATTCATCAAACAGAGATTTAGGAGGATACAATTATGGTTAAGATTCGTCTGAAGAGAATGGGCATGAAGAAGAAGCCGTTCTACCGTGTCGTCGTCGCCGACGAGCGCGCCTGCCGCGATGGCCGTTTCATCGATGAGATCGGCTACTACAATCCGGTTTCCAACCCGGTTGAGCTGAAGATCGACGCCGAGAAGGCTCAGGCCTGGATGAAGAACGGCGCTCAGCCGACCGACACTGTCCGCGCGCTGCTCAAGAAGACCGGCGCGATCGCCTGATTTATTGGGCGCCGCGAGGGCTGAGCAATGGAAGAACTGGTTCGCTATATTGCCGCAACGCTCGTGGATCATCCTGATCAGGTGCAGGTGAAGACCGTCGAAGGTCCGGAGTCTGTCATCATCGAGCTGAGCGTCGGCCCGGATGATATGGGCAAGGTGATCGGCAAACAGGGCCGCATCGCCAAGTCCATTCGTGCCGTGGTGAAAGCAGCGACCGCCCGCAACGAAAAGCCCGTGTTCGTGGAGATCATGTAATCTTCCCGGATGCAAGCGCGTGACGCGCAGGGCATCGGGTGTCCTGCTACTTGAAAACGCATACAATGCCGCGCAGCAATGCGCGGCAGTTGTGTATGTGTGAGGAAATGAGGTTTTCAAATGGAGTATCTGCAGATTGGCGAAATCGTCCGCCCGCAGGGCATCAAGGGCGAGGTGAAGCTTCGCGCGATGTCGAGTGATCCGGAGCGCTATGCGCGCCTTGAAAGCGTGTATCTGCTGAAAAAGGGTGAGTACGTCGAGTATAAGGTCAAGAAGGGCCGCTGCAACGACGGCTTTGCTGTGCTGCTGCTCGATGGCGTCAGGGATCGCAACGAGGCCGAGTTGCTTCGCGGCGTGAAGGTGTTCGTGGATCGTGAGCATGCCATTGAGCTGGACGAGGATGAGAACTTCGTCGTTGATCTCATCGGCCTGACCGCCGTGGATACCAAGGGCAACGAAATCGGCGAGCTTGTCGATGTGCTCAGCCCGAACCAGATCTGCGATGTCTATGTATTCGATACGCCGCGCGGGGAGATGATGATCCCGGCGCTGCGCCGCGTCGTCGTGGAGGTTGATCTGGACGAGGAGAAGATCGTGCTCGACGAAGAAGTGCTTGCCGAGGTCGCCGTTTGGGAGGACGAGCCTGCCGAGCGCGACGAATGATTTTTATTCTCAGGTAAAACTGTCTGTAAGCGCGAAGCGAAGAAGGGGTTTGGGCGGCAGTCCAACGGATTTTATATGCTGCCGGCGTATAATTTGTTCGCTGATAATTTGAATTGGGAAGAAAATGCCCGCATTATTCGTCTTTATTATCGGGAGACGAAACTAAGCGGGCAAAGGATACATAAATAACCATGATGAAAAAATGGGTGCTTGCTGTGCTGCTGTGCGCGTTTTTGGGCGTGAGCGGCGCGGCGCATGCGCTTGAGCTGCCGGGTATTGCGCTCTTTTCGCCCGGACTGAAACGGCTTGCCGAAATAGAAAAGACACAGCCGAATGTTTCGGCCAAGGCGCAGGTTTCTATCGATAAGGCCATGTATGCGCGCGACCTGTCGCTGCTTGAAAAAATGCTGGAGGGAACGACGATTTCCTATCAGCGAAGCGGCGAGGGCGAGTGGATCGCCATGCATCGCGAAGGCGAGGAACTGGGCGCGTATGCGCTGAGCGAAACGGCAGCGCTTGATCGCCTGGAGGAGAAGCTGCTGGGCACGGCGATTCTTGAGCGTGTGCCGCTGATAAGCGTTGCACAGTGGCTTGAGGGTCTGCAAGCAGGCGATGTGCTGGCATTCGGTTTCTGCGTGCATACGCCGTTTGAAATCGAACGCACGATGTCCGACGACGGCACAAGGCTCACCAAAATCAGGGTGTCGGGCGCGATTGCGCAGGAGGGGAAGACGCCCTGGAAGGTGTCCGGTTATCTGCGCCAGCCTGCGGGACGCGCTCCCAAGGATACGTTTGAAATCACCTTTGAGCAGGACGAGGATAACAGCATCGAGCTGCTCTACAGCGCATTGCGTGAAAACGAAGTGACGCGCAAGAACAAAGAGGGCGTAACCAGCGTACGCACTACGCTTAAGGCTGCCGGCAGGATTGCGGGCAGCAGTATTTCCAGCAGGCTGACGGTGACGATGAAAAACCGCTGGACTGTGGATGGAGAGAAGCTCTCCGAGCGCGTGACGGTGAGCACGTCGCTGGGCCATACGGACAAGACGCCGGGCAGGCGCATGCAGCGCCTCAATGACATGGCCGCAGAGATGAAGCAGGTCATCCGCCTGACGACGACAGAAGCGGTGAATGAGACGATCGAGCTGACCGACGAGATCACGCTGAGCGTGACAATGGACAGCAATACGTTCCTCTCGGGAAGCGCAGACGTCAGCATATGCGTGGGCGCTCAGGCGCAGAAAACGCCCGAAAATCTGCAGACGATGGATGAAGCGTCGGCAAAGGCGCTGGCGAAGGGAATTTATCGCTTGCTGGATGAAAAAACAATGGAATCCCTTGAAGAGGGCCTGTAAAACGGCCCATAATCCCCGAATGAGACGACAAGGAGGTACTCTATGAAGAGACGCATTCTTTCCTTTGTGCTCAGCGCTGTCATGCTGCTCATGCCCGTCGTGGCTACGGCGGAAGCGGCTGCAGCCAATTATTATGCCGGCGAGCTGACGACGATTGCCATCGGCGACAGCTATATGGCGGGCAATCAGCTGAATCTGAATGCCGTGCTGGGTCTTGATCTGGATGAGACGGTGACGGATGAAACGCTCAGAGCGCTCTCCAATCTGCTCTCCAAGATGAATCTGCACATGTCCTTCTATGATGATTTCGGCACTGCGCGCATTCATGCGCAGCTGGACGCCGATGATGTGACGCTGCTGAGCGCCGATGTGCTGATTTATGCAGACGGCTCTGTGCAGGCGATGAGCAATCTGACGGGCAAGCTGGTGCTGGCGCTGCCTGTTGCGGCTGAAAGCACAGTAATTTCGATGGCGGATTATAACTTTGGCGATCCGGCGGATGTGGAGGCATTCCATGCGCTGGATGCCATGGATCGCCTGAAGGTTACGGCCAACGACATGATCTCCCTGGTGATCAACCATGTGCTGGGCTGGGTCAGCTATATGCAGATGGATAACGACGGCGAATTCTATACCTTCGACGATACCTATCTGGATGCGACGGAGACCCGTGATCCGGTTGCCCAGCGCATGAATGGCAAGATCAAGGCGGACAGCTTCAATACCCTGCTGTGGAACATCGCCACGACGGTGGCGGATACCACGGGTGAATTCCAGCTGGCGATTGCCGATCTGCTTGCGGAGCGCGGTGTGACCCGCTATCAGGCGCGCATGTTCACAGATGCGCTCTTTGCCAAGGAGACGATTGATCCCGCGCTGGATTATGTTCAGCCGTCCTACTACATCATCGAGAACAAGGATGAATCCCCGATTACCTACGATGATGTGTCCTATTTCTTCAAGAAGCTGCAGAAGTGCACGGATCTGCTGTGGAACACGAGCACGGATGACGTAATGACCATGACGGTCAGCTATGATGACTTTGGTGCGATGGTTGGTTTCGATGCGTTTGTGCCGGTATTCACCACGGAGCTGCCCTATGAGGGCAACTTCACCTATTCCATCAAGACGGACGATGACTGGCAGCGCTTCCATACCTCTCATGGCGAGCTGCAGGTGTATAACAACAACCGCGTCGTCGGCGATCTGGATGTCCAGTTCGGCCAGGATGTGGGCGGTGTGAATCACAGCCATTTCATCGGTCAGGCGGATGTGCTCAATCAGAATGAAGGCACTTCCATGGGCATTGGCGTGGATGCTGGTCTCGATTTTGAGGTGACCGTTCAGGATGACGGCCAGGAGAGCGAGACCTTTGAGGGCAAGCTGCTGCTCAACGGCCGTCAGAATGGTGCGGACAATGCACTTGTGAGCACGACGGTCAGCGGTATGACTACTGTGGATGCCGAAACCTTCTCCATGCAGGCGACTGGCGCGCTGGGCGTAAACGGCATGGGTATGCTGGTGGCGGATATGACGCTGGAGCAGGGCGAATATGAAGAAATCGCCTTTGCTGGCGGTCAGGCGATTGACCTGTCTGTGATGGACGATGCGCAGAAGGACATGATCAAAAAGGAAATTGTGACGCAGGCGGCAAAGCTTTCGCTGAGCCTGGTGACCAAGCCGGATGTGCTGACCAGCCTGATGACGATCTTTGGCGGCGTTGCCGCGAAGTAATTAAAAGGAGCCGGAAGGCTCCTTTTTTGATGCGCAAAAGGGATAGAATGCTGCGTAAGCAAAAGAACGAAAGAATGCATAAAGAGTGGTTATCGCGCCCG
>CAZACE010000186.1:0-4408 GCA_964483255.1 uncultured Oscillospiraceae bacterium | reverse complement strand
TGCGTATTCATGATCAGCCCTCCCATTCGGTGATGTAGCCTGCGACGGCAGTTGCGGCTGCGGTATGCGGCGAGGCGAGATAGACCTCGCTGTCCACATGGCCCATGCGGCCGACGAAGTTGCGATTCGTGGTGGCGAGGCAGCGCTCACCCGCAGCGAGGATACCCATGTAGCCGCCCAGACACGGACCACAGGTCGGCGTGGAGACGACCGCGCCCGCGTCGATAAACGCCATATACCAGCCGCGCTGCACGCACTCGCGCAGGATCTGCATCGTACCGGGAATGATGATGCAGCGGACGCCGGAAGCGACGGTCTTTCCGCTCAAAATCTTATAAGCGGCTTCCATGTCCTCAAGCCTGCCGTTGGTGCACGAGCCGATGACCACCTGATCAACCTTGATGTGATGCAGCTCGCCGGCCGGATGCGTGTTCTCCGGCAGATGCGGGCAGGCAACGATCGGCACGATTTCGCTCAGGTTGATTTCAATGGTCTTTTCGTATTCCGCGTCAGGATCCGCCTCATAGAACACGGGCTCGCGCTCGCTCCTGCCGTCGAGGTATGCTCGAGTCACATCGTCCACGGGGAAGATGCCGTTCTTTGCGCCGGCCTCAATCGCCATGTTGCAGATGCACAGGCGGTCATCCATGGAAAGAGTTTTGACGCCCCCGCCGGTGAATTCCATGCTCTTGTAGAGCGCGCCGTCCACGCCGATTTGGCCTATGATGGTGAGAATTACGTCCTTGCCGGAGCAGTTTTTCGGGAGCTTACCGGTGAGGTTGAACTTGATTGCAGAGGGCACCTTGAACCAGGCTGTGCCGGTCGCCATGCCGGCGGCCATATCCGTGGAGCCGACGCCGGTGGAAAAGGCGCCCAGCGCACCATAGGTGCAGGTGTGGCTGTCCGCGCCGATGATACAGTCGCCCGCAGTGACGACGCCCTGCTCGGGCAGCAGCGCATGCTCAATGCCCATCTTGCCCACGTCGTAAAAGTGACTGACACAGTGGCTGCAGGCAAATTCGCGGCAGGTTTTGCTCTGTTCGGCTGCCTTGATGTCCTTATTGGGCACGAAGTGATCGAGCACGATGGCGATCTTGTCCTTGTCAAAGACGGAATCAAAACCTGCTTTTTTAAATTCATTGACCGCCACGGGCGTGGTGATGTCGTTGCCCAGTACGATATCAAGCTTGGCCGAAATCAGCTGTCCGGCCTGCACAGATTCAAGCCCCGCGTGCGCAGCGAGGATCTTTTGCGTCATGGTCATGCCCATTGTCAGTTTCCTCCTTTGATCATATTGTCGAATGCGCTCAGCAGCGCGCTGGTGTTTGCCTGGATGACGTCCGTGTGGGTAGCGGCGCCAAAGAAGATACTGCCGTCCTCACGCTCCAGGCCAATGTACGAAGCGGCGATGCTTCTGGAGCCCTGGCCCTGCATGCTATGCTGAGTAAAGACCTTGAGCGTGTAGCTTTCGCCGGTGTAAGCCTTCAGGGCATTGCTCACTGCGTTGAGCAGACCGTTGCCTTCGGCCTCCATTTCGGTTTCCTTACCGTCCTTCATAAAGGTGATATTGATCTTCACCACGTCGTTTTCGCGCATGAATTCGAAATCCGTCACCGTAATCGCGCAGTCGATATCCAGATACCGCTCACTGAAGAGGCGGAAGATCTCATCGCTCTTGAGTTCCCTGTGCTCGTGGTCAGATACGCTCTTGCAATAGTAGCTGAACTGTTCGCGCATTTCCTTCGGCATGTTATAGCCGTAGGTCTGCTCCATCAGATAGCCGATGCCGCCCTTGCCGGACTGAGAATTGACTCGGATGACATCTGCGTCGTAGGTTCTGCCAATGTCCTTGGGATCAATTGGGATATAGGGAACGGTCCACTGATGCAGCCTGTTCTTCTGGCGGTATTTCATGCCCTTGGCAATGGCGTCCTGATGGCTGCCAGAGAAGGCGGCGAAGACCAGCGCGCCGGCATACGGTGCACGTTCATAGACACGCATGCGCGTGCAGCGTTCATAGGCTTCCACAAGGCGCGGCATATCGGAAAAATCGAGCTTGGGATCGACGCCATGGCTGTACATGTTCATCGCCAGCGTAATGATATCCACGTTGCCCGTGCGCTCGCCGTTGCCAAAGAGCGTGCCCTCCACGCGGTCGGCCCCCGCCAGCAGCGCCAGCTCCGTATCGGCAACGCCCGTTCCGCGATCGTTGTGCGGATGCAGGGAGATGGTCACATGCTCGCGGTATTTGAGGTTGCGGCTCATGTAAGCGACCTGCGAGGCGTATACGTGCGGCAGGCTCATCTCCACCGTGACGGGGAGATTGATGATGACATTGTTGTCCTCGCTGGGCTGCAGCACGTCGAGCACGGCGTTGCAGACCTCCAGCGCGTATTCCGGTTCCGTGCCGGTGAAGGACTCCGGCGAATATTCAAAGCGGAAGTTGCCCTCGTACTCTTTGGAGAGTTGCTTGACCAGCTTTGCACCGTCCACGGCGATCTTCTTGATCTCTTCCTTGTCCTTCTTGAAAACCTGCTCCCTCTGGGCAACGCTCACAGAATTGTAAAAATGGATGATCGCGCTCGGCGCGCCCTTGCAGGCGTCGAATGTCTTGCGGATGATATGCTCGCGGCACTGGGTAAGCACCTGCACGGTAACATCATCCGGGATCAACTGATTGTCAATCAATGTCCGCAGGAATTCGTACTCCGTTTCGCTGGCAGCGGGGAAGCCGACCTCGATCTCTTTAAAGCCGACGTCAAGAAGTACCTTGAAGTATTCCAGCTTCTCTTCCAGGCTCATGGGGATCACAAGGCTCTGGTTTCCGTCGCGCATATCCACGCTGCACCAGATGGGCGGCGCATCAATATGGTCCTTGTGCACCCAGTCGCTGTAAGCATTAGGTACCGGGAAATACCCCGGCGCATACTTGCCTGCATCCATCATCACGATTCCTCCTCAATCCTTGATTTGCCCTGAGGGGGATAGAAAAACACCCGCCCCAAAGCCATTTTTGCTTTGAGACGGGTGTAAATAAATACTATTTGCACTCGCGGTACCACTCAAATTGCGGATGCGATGACCCGCCACCTCATCGAAGTCTATCAACTTCTATGCACTAACGCAGCACACTCGGGTCGCCCTACGCACGAAAAATCGCTTCGGGCTTCCAGCTCGGAAGGCAGAGGTCACAGGCTTTGCATACCGGCTTTCACCAACCGCCGGCTCTCTGAAATGCGCCCGCCAGGACCGTTCTTCGTCACAGCTTTTTGATGGATTGTATTTTACTGCGATAAAGCGAAGATGTCAACAATCCACATCAAAGTCACTTCGATTTGTGAACAGTTAACAGAAAAATGCAGCATATTGAGTTGACAGATTGTTTGTTTTATCGAAGTATTTCAAATAACATTCGCCTGCCAAACAGCGCAGCCGCGATCTCAGGCGCGGCGCAGCGGATCATATGCCTCCATCTGCCGCAATCCTCATGTTAGTTGCAGCTGCCGCTGCTTTCAGGCTATTCATCTGCCGCACCCATTCCATTTGGTTTACTTCTTTCATTTCCTCTGTAACGCCCGCCGCTTCCATCAGTGCCGGAATCAGATCATCCAGCCGCCTCTGCGCTGTTTCGTCAATCTCATACAGATGCGCGGGCAGCGTACCATTGAGCAGCATGACCGTCCACAATCCCCTGCGATACTCTTTCAGATACCGCTCTCTCATCCTGCCGTATTTGCCCAGCGGTTTGCTTGGCTGCTTTCCAAGAGACAATTTCGGAATCAGGTAGTCTCCACTTTTCTCATATCTCAGTTTCATATTTTGCTCATCTCCTTTCTCATCTCAAGCGTACCCAATCCCTGCCAAACCGTCAATGATACAGAAAAAGCGCCTCTCCTTGCGGCTTTCATTCCCGCACAGAGAAGCGCTTGTTTGGTTTTCTTTTATTCGCCCTCATACAGATCCGCAAGATCGATCAGCATAACTTCGCCCTGCCCTGCCAACTCCTCAAGCCCCTGCGTAAAGCCGCTCTTGGAGAAGATGCAGTAGTGATACCGTTCGCCTTTGCCGAATACCGCCGCATATTCCTTGAGCAGCACCAGCTCATCCACGCCGATCTTCTCGTTTTTGAACTTGCAGGAGCCGATCAGGAATTCCTTTTTGCCGACGTCCATGCCCACCAGATCGATCTGCACCTGCTTCTTCGTCTTCGGATCGCTGCCCCACCACTGGCCCAACTCACACAGCTCGATGGGCAGATCGTCCGCATAGCGCAGCAGATACTGCTGGCACATCCGCTCAAACACGAGACCCATGTAGTGGCTCAGGTGCTCCTTGACGCTCTTTAGATACGTCCTCTGGATGCGGCCTGACGTGATCGCCGTCTGGTTCTGCGGCACAAAGCGATACC
>CAZACE010000185.1:0-4425 GCA_964483255.1 uncultured Oscillospiraceae bacterium | reverse complement strand
AATTTGCAAGCCTTTTTTTCAAAAAATGTGCAAAAAAGATTTCGGAAAAAAGATTTCGGGAAGCGATTGACAGCCACGAACGGATTGAGTATAATCAAATCAAGAAACTGAGAATGATTCTCATTTTATAGAGAGAAGGGTGAATCATCTCCTAAAGGAGGGTTGAATATGAATATCTGGACGTTTGTGGGCGTGATGCTTCCCTTCCTGGGCACGGCGCTGGGCGGCGCCTGCGTCTATGTGACCAAGGGCGAACTGAGCGAGCGCGTGAACAAGGCGCTGCTGGGCTTTGCCTCTGGCGTGATGGTGGCGGCCTCCGTGTGGTCGCTGCTCATTCCCGCGATGGACAACAGCGCGCATCTGGGCAGGTTGGCCTTTGCGCCGGCGGCGGGCGGCTTCCTGATGGGCATGGCGTTTTTGCTTATGCTGGATAAGCTTGTGCCGCATCTGCACATGGACTGTGATGAGCCGGAGGGGCTTCGCTGCCAGCTGGGCAAATCGACGATGATGATGCTCGCTGTGACCCTGCATAACATTCCCGAGGGCATGGCCGTGGGCGTGATGCTGGCGGGCATCGGCGCGGGCAATGCGGTCACGACGCTGGCCGGTGCGCTGACGCTGTCGCTGGGCATCGCGATCCAGAATTTCCCGGAAGGCGCGATCATCTCCCTGCCGCTGCGCAGCCGGGGCATGTGCAAGCACAGGGCATTTGCCATGGGTGCGCTCTCGGGCGTCGTGGAGCCGGTCGCCGCGATTGCGACGATGCTGCTTGCGCGCTTCCTCGCGCCTTTCCTGCCGGTGACGCTGGCGTTTGCCGCGGGCGCGATGATCTATGTCGTCGTCGAGGAGCTGATTCCCGAATCTGCCGCGGGCCATCATTCCAATATCGGCACGATCGGCTTTGCGCTGGGCTTCGCGCTGATGATGGCGCTGGACGTTGCGCTGGCGTGATTGACGCGGCAGGATTGAACGTGATAAAATGATGACCGTAATATCAGGCTGGAGGAATGCGTTTGAATATCACCATTTTAGAAGCGCTTACGACACTTATTGAGGGTTTGATCGCTTTTATTTCCCCGTGCGTGCTGCCGATGATTCCGGTGTACGTGCTCTATTTTGCCGGCGCGAGCGAGGGCAGGCAGGCGAAAAAGACGCTTGGCCGCGCGCTGAGCTTTGTGCTGGGCTTCACGGCATTGTTTGTGCTGCTGGGCGTGTTTGCGGGCTCGCTGGGCGCTCTGCTTATTCGCTACCAGAGCGAGGTGAACCTCATCTGCGGCATGATCATGATCCTCTTCGGTCTGCACTATGCGGGCGTGCTGCATATCACCTTCCTGGATAAGACGCTCAAGCCCGGCGTGCAGGTTCAGCCCAAGGGTTATGCATCCTGCGCGCTGCTGGGCGCCGTGTTTGCCGCGGGCTGGACGCCCTGCACAGGGCCGCTGCTGGGCAGCGCAATGATGCTGGCGGCGAGCAAGGGCGGCGCGTTTACCGGCGCTGTGCTGCTGGGCTGCTACAGCCTGGGCATGGGCATTCCGTTTGTGCTATGCGCGCTGCTGATTGACAGGGCGAAGGGGGCGTTTGCGGCGATCAAGCGCCATTATACGGCGATCAACCGCATCTGCGGCGTGTTTCTGGTGATCGTGGGTCTGATGATGATGACGGGTCTGTACAGCCGCTTCTCGCTGATGCTCCAGAGCGGCGCTGCTCAGACGCCGACTGCGAGCGTGCAGGCGACGGTCGAACCTGAGCCGACCGCGACCACCGCGCCGATCGCAACGGCTGAACCGACCGCCGAACCGACGGCTGCGCCGGAGGTTACGGCAGCCCCGAAGGCCGAGGTCATGGGTCCCGTGATGCGCAATATGGCGTCTGACTTCACGGCCTACGATGACGCGGGCAGCCCGGTATCGCTGAAGGACATGCATGGCAAGCCGACCATCGTCAATTTCTTTGCCAGCTGGTGCGGCCCGTGCAAGATGGAGATGCCGTACTTTGATGAATTTTATCATCAGTATGGCGATCAGGTGAATTTCATGATGGTCAATCTCTGCGCGTTCGGCAACGATACCAAGGAAAACGCCAAGAAGATGGTGGAAAGCGGCGGTTGGACGTTCCCGGTTTACTTCGACTCGGACGGCGATGCAGCGCTGAAATACGCGATCCGCTCGATGCCCACGACGATCTTCGTCTCCGCCGACGGCGAGCTGAAGGGCCGCCATACCGGCGTGATTTCCAGAGAGAATCTGGAGCAGACGATCAAGGCCATGATCGGCGAATAAAAGAATAAGCGAGGCGGCGGACAGCAGAAGTTTGCCGCTTTTTCCTGTGGGTCAGTGAAAGATGATGTTTTCGCCGGGATGGGACATGGTATAATAAAATAGGAAAGGTTTGGTGTATACGCAATGAAAAACAAGAGCGGCGGGCCAAAGTGTGCCGGCCAGAAAAAGATCCCTTATTATACCAATAAAGCGACGCTGGCAGTGTATCTGGTGCTGCGCGGCCTGGTGATTCTCTCGATGGTGCGCGCCGCGCTGCGCGGTCAGTTTGAAAGTGTGTTCGTGTGCGGCATGACGCTGGTTCTGCTGATCCTGCCGAGCGTGCTGACGCGAAAGCTGGAAGTGGAGCTGCCCACGACACTGGAAATCATCATCCTGCTGTTTATCTTCGCGGCGGAAATCCTCGGTGAAATCAACAGTTTCTACCTGCGTGTGCCCAATTGGGATATCATGCTCCATACGCTCAATGGTTTCCTCTGTGCGGGCGTGGGTTTTGCCCTGGTGGATATGCTCAACAGGAGCGACAGGTTTTCCTTCAAGCTATCGCCTGTGTATCTGGCGCTTGTCGCCTTCTGTTTTTCCATGACGGTGGGCGTTCTGTGGGAGTTTTTTGAATACTTCGGCGACATCATCCTCGGGCTGGACATGCAGAAGGACACGATTGTGAGCGCCATCCGTACGGTCGAGCTCGATCCCACGCGCAGCAACAAGGTTGTCGCCGTGAAGGATATCGCCGACGTCATCATCGTCCATCACGACGGCACGCAGCAGACGCTGGGTCTTGGCGGTTATCTGGATGTCGGTCTCAATGATACGATGGAAGACCTCATCGTCAACTTCATCGGCGCGGTGGTCTTTTCGGTCATTGGCTATTTCTACGTCAAGCAAAAGGGCAAGGGTCACTTTGCCGCGCGCTTCATTCCGCGCGTGCTCAGGGGCAGGGAGAAAGAGGAATAATATGCCTCAGATTACGACGAACGCCATCGTCGTGCGGCGCGCGGATTACCGCGAGAACGACCGCATGATCACGCTCTTTTCCCCGACGCTGGGACGCATTGACGCGCTTTGCCGGGGCTGCCGCAGGCAGAAGAGCCCGCTGATGGCGGCGAGCGAGCTGTTTTGTGCGGGGGAATATGTGCTCTATCAGACGAGCGAGCGCGCGACGGTCGTCTCCTGCCAGGTCACGGATACGTATTATGCGCTGCGCAGCGATTACGAGAAGCTCTCCCACGGCATGTACGCGCTGGAGCTTTGCAGCGCGGCGATCCAGCCCGCGCAGGAGAATGAGCGGCTATTCATGCTGCTGCTGCGTACATTGGCGCATCTTTGTTATGGCGATGTGCAGCCGCGGAGGGTGACGGCGGTGTTTCTGATGGGCTTTGCGTCCCTGCTGGGCTTTCGGCCGCAGGTGGGCAGATGCGCGCGCTGCTCCACGCCCGTCCTGCAGAACAGAGTGAGCGACGACGTGATCATCGGCAGTTTTTCTCCGGAGGATGGCGGCGTGCTCTGCCCCGGCTGCAGCGCGGGCGCGAAATGCCGGATAAGAGAAAAGGACGTCGTCTATCTGCAGGCGATCATGAAGAAGGGGCTTCAATCCCTGGAGGACGAGGGCGAATGCCCGGATGCGCTCTTTGAGGCGCTGCGCCTGCTTGCCGAAGGGCGCATCGACACCCAGGTGCGCTCGGGCAGGATGCTGCTTTGATATGAATAACGTGCTTTGATATGCGCGAAGCGAAGAAGGGATCTGGGGACAATGTCACCGGATGGGGTTTGGGGCGATAGCCCCAACGTTCCCTGTGCGCGAAGCGCCGGAGGGGTTTATGGATCAGCAGAAGCTCAGTCAGCTTAAAACCTGGGTACAGGAATCCGGCCGCATCGTGTTCTTCGGTGGTGCGGGCGTGAGCACGGAATCCGGCATTCCGGATTTCCGCGGCGTGGATGGATTGTATCATCAGAAATTCCGTGAGCCGCCGGAGACCATCATCTCCCATACGTATTATCAGCGGCATCCGGCGACGTTTTTTGAGTTTTATCGCACGCGTATGCTCTATCCAGATGCAAAACCGAATATCGCGCACGAAAAGCTCGCTAAATGGGAGCAGGAGGGCAGACTGCTCGCCGTCGTCACACAGAATATCGACGGCCTGCA
>CAZACE010000184.1:0-4434 GCA_964483255.1 uncultured Oscillospiraceae bacterium | reverse complement strand
CGGAGCGGGAGCCGGAGCAGCGGCCGGAGCCGGAGCGGCAACGGGAGCGGGAGCAGCCACAGGAGCCGGAGCGGCGACCGGAGCGGGAGCGGCGACGACCGGAGCAGCGCCGGCGGCGACTTCTTCAACAGCAACCTGATACTGAACACCGTTGACGGTAATGACAAAATTACGCATAATGGATTTCCTCCTAAGATTATCTTCTTAATTGTTATTTTGTGATTGAGTTACAGTTGATGAAGCCGGATTACAGATGGGAGTAAACCTGCTCCTCGCGACCGGCGCGATTCCACGCCGGGGTGCCCATGCGGCGGATGGAGCGAACCACGAAGGTGCTCTTCGCCTTGGCCGGGTTAGCCTTGACTTCCTCTTCGATCACGGTCATGAGCGCAGCGGAGATCGCGGCGATCACAGCGTCATCATTCACATTGGCAGTCTGGATCACGATGGTCGGCGCGTCGGTCTTCTTCGCGGCGACGTTCTTGAGAGCCTTGAAGTCACCGGTGGTGATCGCCGGCAGAGCCTTTTCCATGCCCTTGATCAGGCCGATCAGGATGATCAGACCGACAAAGACGATCGCCATGCCGACGACAGCGACGGACAGGCCATAAGTCAGAATCGAAAACATGCTTTATATCCTCCCCTGATTACAGCGGCATGTTGCCATGCTTCTTGGGCGGATTGGAGTCACGCTTGCTGCTCATCAGCTCGAGCGCGGCGATGACCATCTTGCGGGTATCGGCCGGATCGATGACGTCGTCCACCAGGCCCTCGACAGCGGCGTTAACACCGTCGGCAACCTCGGCTTCGTACTTGGCAGCCAGTTCCTTACGCGCCGCAAGCGCGTCGCCCTTGCTGTTGTTGATGTCGTCCTTGCCCCAGATCGCGATCGCGGCTTCGCCGGTCAGCGGGCTGATGCAGGCGCCCGGCCAGGCATAGGTTGCGTCAGCATTGGCGCTGCCGCCCATGGCGACATACGCGGCGCCGATGGCATTGCCGATCACCACAGCGATCTTCACGGTGGTCGCCTCGCTGTACGCATAGACCAGCTTGGAAGCTGCCTTCACGACATTCAGCTGACGATCGACGGTCTTGAAGATTTCAAGGCCGGTAGAGTCCACCAGGGAGACAACCGGGATGTTGTAGCAATCCACAAAGCGGACGAAGCGGGCGATCTTCTCCATGCGCTTGTCGCAGGTATCGCCCTTGCCGGTATAGGCAAACGCAACGGTGCGGCCCGCCAGCTTGGCCAGCGCGGTCACAGCGCCGGTGTAGCCCGCGCCCAGCTCCAGCACAGAGCCGGCGTCGGCCATGGCTTCGATGACGGCCTTGCCGTCCGCGCCGGCGGCCAGGCCGGTCAGGGTACGGTTCATATCCTCCTCCATGGAGAAGGGAGCGTCTTCCAGATTGTTCGCCGGCAGCATGCCCAGCAGCTTCTTGGCGGCCGCAATCGCGTCCTCCTCGGTCTCGCAGGCAACATGCGCCGCGCCATTTTCCACAGCGATCTTCGCGCCGCCCAGCTCGGTCGCCTTCATGACGTCCTTGCCCATGGTGGCAGAGAGAACCTGCGGGCCAGCCTCAAGCAGCGCGCCGTTGCCGGCAACGATCGTCAGATCGGCCAGTTCAGCCATCATCGCCGCAGCGCCCACGCACGGACCGAGGACCATCGCGATCATCGGCACCACGCCGGACAGACGGGCCATATGCGCAAAGATGTCGGCATAAGCCTCAAGCGCAGCAGCGCCCTCGCCCACACGCGCACCGTTGCTGTCGCACATGAGGACAACCGGGGTGCCGGTCTTGCGGGCAAGCTCGAGGACCTTGACGACCTTCTTCGCCTGCTTGCTGCCGACAGCGCCGTCCATCACGGCGAAGTCCTGCGCGACCACATACACCGGACGGCCTTCAACCGTACCGGAGCCGGTCACGACGCCGGCATCGTTCATAAGCATCGCCTGCTCCATGAAGCTGCCGTCGTCGAGCAGCAGATCAACGCGCTCGCGCGCGGTGAGCTTGCCGCTCTTTTTGATTTTCTCGACGCCAGCGGCATTCTCAAGAATGTCCTGCTTGCGCGAGAGCACCTGATTGAGATCCTGAAGGGTGCTCATTCCACTATCGCCTCCGTAATCATATAGATCTGCTTTTACGGCATCCAAAGAGAAGGCCATAAAAGCCCGGATACAATTTATCCCGTTTTCCTAAATTCAACAGAAATCTCCCTATTCCTGCTTCATTTTGACAAATTCCGCAAAAAAGTGAAAACCTTAACAAAATCCCCGCACACTATTTGTTTCTCTGGATAAGAAACAACTGCGGGGTCTGTGAAGAAGCATTGACAAAGCTGTGATAAAGCACATTGAATGTGCGCACGCTGAGCCCGCTTACATACTCTTTCAACGCTTTAAGTTCGCGCGTTCCCTCCTCGTGCCCGGGATAGACGCACACCGTCACGATGCCGCCGGGCGCGATCAGTTCAAGCGCAGCGCTCACGGCTTTGAGGGTTGTCTCCGTTCGGGTGGTCACGATATGCTCAGCGCCAGGCAGCCAACCCAGATTGAACATTACAGCCTGCACGGGCGCCTTCACATGCTCCGCCATCGTCTCATGACCTGCAAGCAAGAGCGTCGTACGCGGCTCAAAGCCGGCTTCCCTCACGCGTTCCCTTGTGCGCTCAACAGCCTCCGCCTGTACGTCAAAGGCATACACGTGGCCACTTCCGCCCACAAGATCACAAAGGAACAGCGTATCCTTGCCGTTGCCCATCGTGGCATCGACAACCGTATCGCCCTCACGGATGGTGCGTATCATATAATCTGCTGCGAGACAGCGCGCATTGCGCAGCACATAGCGCTCCATCATTCGTTCATTTTCCATCATCACACACCGCCCTGCATGTCGCTCATATACATCATCTGCCAACCGGTAATCGTCCCATCCACAGCGATCACCTGCAAAAGCGCAGTGTCACCTTCGGCTTCACAGGCGTAGGTCAACATCATTTCGCGCTCACTGACCGCCTTCATTTCGCCATAAGGCGCTTCTCCCGCCGCCTCGCCCGCCAGATACAGCGTGCCGCCGCGGCTGTATATATTCTGATCACAGCGCACAAGGCTTCCTGCCTCCCGCAGCGTCATACCGACCAACAGTCTGTTCGGTCCCTCAAAGGCGTCTGTACTCACACTTACCGCGCGCACAATCTCCTCGCCGATCATCTCGTTGAAACCCAGTGACACCACTGCGCCGTCGTAAAGAAGGATACGGCCTGCGCCTTCCGGCAGCGTCTGAATATCCCTGGGTTCTCCCATCGCGGCAATCAGCTGTGACACAGGCACGCCGAGCGCCTTTCTTCCATTTACCTGAAGTCCCTGCGCATCCAGCGCCAAACGATCATTGGCTGCAATCATGATTTCAGCATTCTGCCTGGAGGCGATCTCTTTCGCCGTCTCTAAACCATCCTGCGCCTGCGCAAGCGTCGCATCCGCTGTTTTCACGCGGATCGCGGTGATCATGTCGTTTTCAATCACATAGGTCAGCGTGTATTCCTTCATCGCCGCGCCGCCTTCGCCATAGGCGATGTATTCCACGCCATATACGCCGTTCTCGCCCACATACGCCCAGCTCCAGCCCGTCTCCTGCGCAGAGAGCACCTGCAGCATGGCAACACCCTGAGCCGGCACAGCGCCGTCAAGCGCCTGTTCAAGGCGCATGCCCACGCGCATGCCGCGGCAGTCCGTCACCTGACCAGTGCGCACATCGATTTCCAGAATATCCTGTGCAGTCGGGTTTTCCTTCACGCGGGAGAGTACCGTGCCAAACTCATATTCAAGCAGATACTGACCCGCGCGCGCTGGATCGGTCGTCTCAGATGGATCATTGACCGGCGCAAGCGCCGCGAGCGCCTCTGCAAACTGATCCATCCAGCTTGCAGCCATGCCCGCGTCATACGCCAGCGCCTGCGCAGAAAAGCCCGCAAGCAGGCACACAAGCACCGCCGCGCGCACAAAAAGCCTTTTGATTGTCTTGTTTTTCATCATGGATGCACCCCTGCTTTTTTCCCATTTCGTGATATCATATTAGGAGTATCTCTCAGGCAAAACCTGTTACAGTCATTATATCAGAGTTTCTGCCTGATCGAAAGGAGTAATTTCCGTGTCTGAGGAAGTTCAGCAGGGCTGCGCGCCCAGCGAATGCGGCACCAAGCCCGCTTGCGCCGGATGCAGCCACAACAAGAATGCAAACCATGCCGAAGAGGCGCCCAAGGCGCAGCCGAAGGTACGCAAGGTGATCGGCGTTGTCAGCGGCAAGGGCGGCGTCGGCAAGTCCCTCGTCTCCGGCGAGCTGGCTGTCATGCTCTCCCGCATGGGCTACCGCGTTGGCGTGCTCGATGCCGACATTACCGGCCCGTCCATTCCCAAGATGTTTGGCATCTCTGAG
>CAZACE010000183.1:0-4435 GCA_964483255.1 uncultured Oscillospiraceae bacterium | reverse complement strand
CGTCGCGGTTTGCCAGCTTCGGCTTGAGCATGAGCACCTCGCGGCCGCGCTCCCTGTAATGATACTGAGCCATGACCGCATTGGCCGTCTTGCTCGAGCCCATCGCCCCATAGCGGAAATACAGCTTTGCCATTCTTCTGTCTCCTTATCGCCGAGCATCGGCGTTATTTGCATCTCTGTTATTATATCTGCTTACAAAGGCAAATGCAAGGGCGTTAGCCTTGATAAGCAGACATAGAAAAGGCGCATGCCGCAGCATGCGCCGAAAGTTTGCTTATTCCGTTTCAAAGCGCGCCCGCATATAGGCTTTCACAACATCCAGGCATTTCTCCTCCGGCATATGGCCTGTATTCAGACACAGATCATACAGCGCAGCGTCATGCCACTGGCGGCCGGTGAAATACTTGAAATAATCAGCGCGGCGCTTGTCGATCTTCTTGATCTTTCTTTCCGCCTCTTCCAGATTGAGCCCATCCATCTGCATCACACGGCGCACGCAATCCACCACCGGCGCAGTCACGAAGACATTGATCACATTCTCCCTGCCGCGCAGGATGTAGTTCGCGCAGCGGCCCACAATCACGCAGTTGCGCGTGGAGGCGAGTTCGCGGATGATTTTGGCCTGATACCGGAAGAGATTCTCGTTGGAGATAAAATCATCGCTGTCCGGCGGGATCACTTCGCCCGTGTACATTTCCTTTGCAATGCGGAACAGCGGCATGCGCTGCTTTGTCTCATCCGCCTGCCTGAACAGTTCCTCGCTGATGCCGCTGTCATCGGATGCGATGCGCAGGATCTCACGGTCATAGTACTCATAACCGAGTTCCTTGGCCAGCATTTTGCCCATCTTCCTGCCGCCGCTGCCATAACTGCGCGAAATCGTAATCACGTGGTTATTCATTCTGATCCCTCCTGCCTGCTTCAAGTGATAGTCGGAGTATCCTCACTTAAATTATAGCAAAATCTTGGTAAAAATCAACAGATATTTTTCAATTCCCACGCAATATCGTTCAGCTTTGGATTCAAGCGCCTGTTCACAGGCTCACCACATTGCGCGGCGTGCCATTCATAAATGCGCGCACATTTTCAAGCGCAACGTCCCTCAGGCGCTCACGCGTCTGCAGCGGCGCCCAGGCCACATGCGGCGTGATGATCGTATTAGGCGCATGCAGAAGCGGATTATCCGCCTTCGGCGGCTCCGTGCTCAGCACGTCCGCCATATAATAGGCAACCCTTCCCGCCTCAAGCGCCTGCGCCATGGCGCTTTCATCCACCAGCGGACCGCGCGCCGTATTGATCACCTGTACGCCTTGCTTCATTTTCGCAATGGCCGCTTCGCCAATGATCCCCTGCGTCATTTCTGTCAGCGGGCAATGGAGCGAAATCACGTCGCTTCTTTCAAGCAGCTCCTCAAGCGAGACGAACTGAACATCCGCAAATTCTTCCCGAATCGTGCGCGTATATACGATCACGCGCATGTCAAGACCCATTGCAGCCCTGGCCACAGCCTGACCGATGCTGCCAAAGCCAATGATGCCCAGCGTTTTTCCGGCAATCTCCTGTGCACCGGCGGCAAAAAAGCAAAAATCCGGACTATTCTCCCATGCGCCGCGCTTTACGGCTGCATCGTATTCCTGCACGCGGCTCATGGAGGCAAGCAGCAGCGCCATCGTATGCTGCGCAACCGCCTGCGTGGAATAAGCCGGGACATTGGTCACCACAACGCCATACTCGCGCGCCGCATCGATATCGACCACATTGTAGCCCGTCGCCAGCACGCCTACATAGCGCAGCGCCGGACAGGCTCTCATGATTTCGCGCGTGATCTTCACTTTATTGGTCAGCACAACCGGCGCATCCCCGATACGCGAAACCACCAATTCCTCCGGCGTCCTGTCATAAAACGCAGCCTCGCCCAGCGCCATCAGCGGCTGCATATCCAGGTCGCCGGGAAAGAGCGTATATCCATCGAGCACAACGATTTTCATTTGCGTCATCCTTTCGCATTCAGGTTCCTTTCTCCCATTATACGCCGCCACTGCCAGGCTTTCAAGCGCCGCGCGGCGTTGACTTTTCACGTCTTACCTGTTATACTGACAATACCATGTCAGATCGTGCGCAGATATCTGCGATGATCTGACCAACGAATGCCATCAAGCTTCTGAACGGAGGTCTGTGATATGAAGCGTTTTCTTCTTTTTCTCGCCTGCGCGGTCATGACATCCTCGCTGGCCAGCGCCGAGGCCCTGCCCGGCACGACAACCGCACCCGTTGTTTTCACGCCGGAGATGGATGTCGAAACCCCGGTGAGCGAAGGCGCACCCAAGCTTGACTTTGATCTGCTTACGCCGGATAATCCCGCCGCAACGCCGGTTTCTGTCGATCCGATTGACAAGCCGACGCCGACCCCGGCGCCCACGCCCAAGTTCGTCTACGAAACCTATGAGAATCCAACGATGGGCGTTTCCTTCTCCGTCCCCTATACCTGGCTGCTCAATCCCAATACCAACCACGCCACCACGGTTCAATTCGTCGAGCCCAAGAGTGAGCGCATGGAACCGGACGGTTATCAGACCCGCCTTACCGTCGAGAAATACAACATGGGCCTGGAGCAGACCGCGACCGATGCACGCAGCCGTCTGGAGTCCGTGCTCGAAGAGATCGCGCCCAGCTTCACCACCTTCACCCCAGGCAACATTGATTCCGGCGATTTCGGCGGCGGCAAGGGTTACTACTGCTACTACCGCGCCGAATACAATGACGGCACGAAGAACTACGAGATGAACGGCCGTGTCATTGTCGTCGCGCATAAGAAGGCGCTCTATCAGATCCGCCTGACCACCCCGCGCAACTGGTATTCCTACTACAACTACCTCTGGCGCAAGGTTCGTTCCACGATCAAGTTCCAGTAAAACAGAAAAGAGGACTGCAGCACGTTCGCACTGCAGTCCTTTTTGTTAGCCTCGCAGTCTCCGCCTCAGCATATCAAAGGCAGACCATAAGCCGTTTACGCCCAGCATCACATATACCGGCGCATAGATATACAGGTATCTTGCCCGCGCTTCAAAGAGAAGCTCAAAGGCTGTAAGGCCGATAATCGCCAGCATCATTGTCAGAAAGAGCGGCGATTCATCGCATTTCCCGGCCAATATCATCAAGCTTCCCAGAAGCGCACCCAGAAGCAGCGCAAGCCAGATACACTGGGCATACGTGCCAAGCATCAAAACATTCCCATGCTCATCCGGATAGATAAGGCGCTTAAGCAGCGGCGAGATCATGGAATCCTTGTCCTCAATCTGCTGATTGACAAACTGTCCCTCTATCGCCCAGGCAAACGTACCATCCGCATAATTGGTCAGCGTTTTCTTTGCCAGGTGTGCCGCCATACCGGAAAGACCATAACGCTGCAGGCGGCTTTCAATCTCAGCGAGCTGAATCGCCTTTCGCTCCGTTCTGGTCGGCGCCGAGATTGTAATTTTCTCATCACCTGCGTAAAACCCACCGTTGGACTCCTCATTAAGACCCATCATGATATAATGCAGCGCGCCGACGCTCATCTCCTCATCCAGATCAAAGCCCGACAGGCGAACCACCGCATCAAAGAACGGCCCGATCATCACCAGCATCGCAAGAAACAGCGCCGAGAGCCGCACCATCATCTGTTTGAAATGACGGGTGCAAAATCCATATGCCGCTTCAACCATGATCAGAGCGATGACAACAATGACCGCCTGCGGTTTGAGCCTGTAGCCAAAGCCGGCAAGCAAGCCGATACCCGCAAAAGCCCACATCCCCAGACGCTCTTTTCGCACATACAGCCACAAAATCAGCGTCGGAAGAAACAGCGCCGTGCTGTCCGTATACGGAATCATGAGCCAGGGAGACAGGCCGACAAACAGCACATACACAAGCGCAGTCATCCAGGCAATCGCTCTGCTGCGCGTCCATCTGCGTACGATGTCCCAGCACATCGCGCCAGTCAGCGTATTGAGCAGACACTGCACGGCAATCACCGCCAGGGCGCAGCGCTCAAGGCCCGGCTCTCCGCCCGTCACCCAGGCAAACACCACGTATAATGCCGCCAAAGATCATGGTGATGAGCACATTGTTTGGATACATCGAGTAATACAGGTCATTTACCTCGGTGACGCCGTACACGCCAACCCAGTGCGCATATTCCAGCATCATACCCGCATCCCAGCCCGTCAGAAAATAGCTGAAATAACAAAGCGCCAGCTGA
Organism: uncultured Oscillospiraceae bacterium; assembly: GCA_964483255.1. Taxonomy (GTDB): domain Bacteria; phylum Bacillota; class Clostridia; order Christensenellales; family Aristaeellaceae; genus Ventricola. The sequence goes on along the minus strand of CAZACE010000183.1, from coordinate 195 downwards.
AGCATAAACAGCATCGGCCACAGCAGCACCCGCGCCGTCGGCTCCAGCCGCCTTACAGCCTCAATCCTGCTCAGCCTGTACACGGCAGCCATCAGCAATGCCGCTGCGCCAAGACCAATGCAAAGCATCATCCCCTGCCCGAGCAAAAATTCCCGCTTGCAGGAAAACGCGATCTGATCAAAGCCGCCAACGACC
>CAZACE010000182.1:0-4442 GCA_964483255.1 uncultured Oscillospiraceae bacterium | reverse complement strand
GTCGATGACGCACGAGGGCGATATGGCGATGGCGTTTGTGATTATTGAAGGGTAATACGCGAGGATAGTGTTATGAACTTTTCTGCACTTTCAGGAACGGAACTGATTCAGGCATATGGTGAGTTGCTCAAGGAAATGCGTGCTCAAAATCTGATTCGTTCTAAGAACGTGACCGGAGATTTGGGTGAGTATATTGTTGTTGATTACTACACAAAAACCAAAGGTTTGCCCAAACTACAGTTTGCACCGCCATCAACAAAGAACATCGATGCGATTAGTGTTGAAGGAGAAAGATATTCGATAAAGTGTACGACTGGGAACACAACCGGCGTATTCTACGGAATTGAGAAAGATACTGAATCCAACAGAATAAAGCCGTTGTTTGAGTATGCGGTTATTATCAAACTGGATGAGTTTTATCAGCCTGAATTGATACTTGAAGTGGATTGGGATACATTCTTTAAGCACAAGCATTGGCATTCCAGAGTTGGCGCATATAATTTGTTGATAACAAATGCGCTAATTAGTGATAGTAGGGTTATATTTAAAAAAGATTAAAAAAGAAATGCATTTGCCTGCGGCGCAGGACGCGCTGCGCTGGGCCCAGAAGGATGAGGGGGACTAGCGCCGTCCCCCTACATCCCTCTGGACTCCCATACCCCCGCGAACGCTGGGAAGGTATAAGCGCCCGGAGAACCTAAGACACGCTATGGTGGGCGCGGGCGAGCAAGTCGCCACTGAACTTTCGCACTTCGACTGGCTTACGTCCGGCGTTGGCTGCTTGAAGAGAGAAGGCGATTATTCGCGGGCGAACGTAGTTCGCCCCTACATAGCGGCTTGAAACTGCCGCGAAGCGAAGAAGGGGTCTGGGGATGAAATCCCCAGGCGGGTTTTAGGGCGGCAGCCCTAACGTTCTCTCCATACGAAGGAGGTTATGTATGCTGCACACGATTTCTCCGCAGGACATGCAGGAGATGGAGCGCGCGTTTCTGGATGGAACGGCGTATCCGTCGATTCTGCTGATGGAGCATGCCGCGCAGGCGGTTGTGGACTGCGCTCAGCGCTATGCCGGGAAAGGAAGCCGGGTGCTGTTTGTCTGCGGCGGCGGCAGCAATGGCGGCGACGGCTGCGCGGCAGCGCGAATCTGGATGCAGCGCGGCGGCAAGGCGGATGTGTGGCTGCTGACGAGCCCATCTAAAATGAAGGGCGACGCGGGCAGCAACGCCTGTCTGCTCAATGTGTGCGGCGCGAACATGACCATCCTCTACGGCGAAGCGCCCGAGATTCCGGCGGACTGCACGGCAATTGTCGATGCGCTTTTCGGAACGGGGCTTTCGCGCGCGCTGGAGGGTACGGCGCTCAGCGCTGTGCAGAGGATGAACGGGAGCGGCTTGCCGGTTATTTCTGTGGATATCCCCTCCGGCGTGGACGGTGCGACCGGCCAGATGCTTGGTGAGGCCGTGCATGCAAAGGCGACGGTGACGTTCCATCGGCCGAAGCACGGACATCTGCTCTTTCCGGGCAGAGCGCTTGCGGGCGAGCTGATCGTTGCCGATATTGGTATTTTGCCGGAATGGGACGGGGCACAGGGCATCGAGGTGCTTGAGCAGGAGGATGCGAGGGCGCTTTTGCCGGTGCGCACGAGGGATGCGCACAAGGGAACGTTTGGTCATGTGCTGCTGGTTGCCGGCAGCGAGGGCATGGCGGGCGCGGCATGTCTGGCTGCGCAGGCTGCGCTGAGAAGCGGCACAGGCCTTGTGACCGCGGCGTGCTGCGCGCCGGTACGGCTGCCGATGCAGAATCTTGTGCCGTGCGCGATGACGAAGGTGATCAGCAAGGATGCGGCGCTGGACGCGGGCGCGGCGCTGGAGCTGTATAACCTTGCGCAGGGGAAGAGGGCGCTGGCCATCGGCCCGGGACTGGGCACGCAGGACGGCACATGGCGCGCGATTTCGCAGCTGGTTTTCAGCGATATCCCCAAGGTGATCGATGCGGATGCGCTGAATCTGCTCGCTAGGCTCGGCGGCAAGGTTGGCGGCAATACCGTGCTGACGCCTCATCCCGGAGAGATGGCGAGGCTGACCGGCGCATCGGTGGAGGAGATTCTCGTATCGCCGGTGGAATATGCGCAGCAGCTTTCGCAGGATATGGATTGCTGTGTGCTGCTCAAGGGCGCGACGACAGTGATTGTGCGCGGCGAGGATGTGGCGATGAACATGACTGGCTGCGACGCGATGGGCACCGGCGGATGCGGCGATGTGCTCACGGGCGTGATTGCCGGCTTGATGGCGCAGGGAATGACGCCTTATGACGCGGCGCGCGTGGGCGCATACTACCACGGAATCGCGGGCGAGGAGGCGGCGAAGAGCCGCGGAAGCCGGGCTGTAACGGCATGGGACGTATGCGATGCGCTGAGGATCGAATGAGATTTGCTTCGCATAGAATAAACCGGCAGGAAAAAGCGGGGAATAGCTCCATGATGATAAGCAGGGTTGTGAGATCATGGAGGTTGTACGCGGCGATATTTTCATTGCAGATCTGGATCCCGTGATGGGCAGCGAGCAGGGCGGCGTTCGCCCCGTGCTCATTGTGCAGAACGACCGGGGCAACCGGTTTTCGCCCACGGTGATCTGCGCGGCGATGACGTCAAAACTGGGAAAAAACGATCTGCCAACGCATGTATGGATAGCAGCGAGGGAGAGCGGGCTTGCGCGCGACTCGCTGGTTTTGTGCGAGCAGATCCGCACGCTGGAAAAGCGTCGATTGCGCACGAAGGCGGGGCATGTTCAGGGGCTGTCGCTGGAGCGCGTGAACCGCGCGCTGGCGGCGGCGATGGGCCTGCAATAGGGACGATGGAGACGCTGGGGCGGTGGGGACGCTGGGCTGCCGCCCAGACCTGCTCGGGGACGCTGTCCCCGAACCCCTGCAAGGGACATTGTCCCTTGACCCTTCTACGCTTCGCGCATATAACGCATATAAAATGCTTTTTAAAGACAAACAAGAGGCGGGGAGAGATTCCCTGCTTCTTTTTGGGCAAATTCAGGACGAGCCAAGGAAGGCTTTCCGGAAAGAAGGAAAAAACATGCAGAAACTCAGGGAAATCAACTTTGCCAAAGAGGGCGCACAGCTGCTGAAAGACTATGTATTGATTGTGCTGGGTACATTCTTGTCGGGATTTGCGTTTGCAAAATTCTTTTTGCCGTATGATTTGGCGCCGGGCGGTGTGACGGGCATCTCCACGGTGCTTGCGAGCGTGCTGCCGCTGTCTGTAGGCGTGCTCAGCTTCCTGATCAATGTGCCGCTTTTCCTGCTGGGATGGAAAACCGTCGGCTGGCGGTTTGCTGCGCGTTCGTTTATTGCGATGACGCTGATGTCCTTTTTCATTGACATGGTTCCTTCGGGTGATCTGTCGGGGGATGTGATGCTTGCGGCGATCTTCGGCGGCGTGCTGCTGGGACTGGGGCTTGGCATGGTCGTTCGCGCGGGCGCGACGACGGGCGGCACGGACATGGCGGCAAAGATGCTTCATCAGGTGTTCAGTTTCATGTCGATCGCGACGATTCTGCTGGTGATTGACGCATCTGTCGTGCTCATTGCCGCGCTGGTCTTCGGCGTGCAGGCGGGACTGTGGGCGCTGATCACGCTCTTTGTTGCGACGAAGGCGATGGATATGGTGATCAAGGGCTTCAACACGGCAATGCAGTTCATGATCATTTCCAATCATTCTGAGGAAATTGTGTATCGCATTCATCACGAGATCGACCGCGGCTGCACGCGCCTGATGGCAGAGGGCACGCATTCCGGCAGACCCGTGGGCACACTTGTGTGCATCCTCTCGCGCACGGAAGCGCCAAGGCTCAAGAAGATCGTGGCAGAAGCAGATCCGCATGCGTTTGTGACCGTGTGCGATGTGCATGAAGCGCTGGGACGCGGATTCACGGGCGAGAAGGTTTACTGAGGCAGCTTTAAATACTGTTTACAAATCGCAGTATGCAATGCTATAATGAAAACACACAATATCGACTTGAGGAGGAATGTACCATGAAGAAGCTTCTTTCCATGATCCTCGTCCTGGTCGCCATGCTGGCGATCTTCGCCGTCCCGGCCAATGCTGCCGAGATCGCGCTGGTCACCGACGTGGGCACCATCGATGACGAATCCTTCAACCAGGCCTGCTGGCAGGGCGTGGAGGCGTATGCCACCGCGAACAACCTGAGCTATCAGTATTATCAGCCGGCTGCCGACTCCGATGACGAGCGCTTCGCTTCCATCGATCAGGCTGTCTCCGACGGCGCGAAGATCATCGTTCTGCCGGGCTATCTCTTCGGCGCGACCGTCGCTGAAGCGCAGGGCGCTTATCCGGACGTCAAGTTCGTCGCCGTTGACGTGTCCGCGGGCGACCTGGGCACCGATCCGCTGGAGAACCTGTACTGCGCCGTGTT
>CAZACE010000181.1:0-4447 GCA_964483255.1 uncultured Oscillospiraceae bacterium | reverse complement strand
CTCCCTCCGGGAGGGAGCTGTCAGCGCAGCTGACTGAGGGAGCCATCGGGCGCGAAAACCACTCTTTATGCATTCTTTCGTTCTTTTGCTTACGCAGCATTCTATCCCTTAAGCGCACAAAAACTCCCTTCCGTTTCCGGAAGGGAGTTTTGCTTATGAAGGATTACTTCGCGATGTACGCAGCAGCGCTCTGCGCAGCGATGCGGCCATAGACGATGATGTCAGCCACAGCATTGCCGCCCAGGCGGTTCGCGCCGTGGACGCCGCCGGTGATTTCGCCGGCAGCATACAGGCCCGGGATCGCCTCGCCGGCCTCGGTCAGAACCTCAGCAGCGGTGTTGATCTTGACGCCGCCCATGGTGTGATGGATGCCCGGGGCAACCTTCACAGCGTAGTACGGAGCGGTATCCAGCGCGTTGGCGAAGGACATGCGGCCGAACTCAGCGTCAGACTGAGCCGCAACAGCCGCGTTCCAGGTGTTCAGGGTCTCGGCCAGAACAGCAGCGTCGGTGCCCATGGCAGCGGCGAGCTCTTCAACGGTTTCGCCCTTGACGGCGAAGCCCTTGGTGTAGTAGCCGTTGTAGGTGGAGGAAGCGTCCATCATCTTCTGGTCAACGATGGTCCAGGCGTAGCCGCCCTCCTGAGCGAGCTCAGCAGCGGACACGACGTCGCGGGTCTCCAGCTCGTTGACGAAGCGCTTGCCGCCCTGGTTGACCAGGATCGCGCCGTCGCCGCGGATACCCTCGGTGATCAGGGCAGAGGTCTCGGTGTAGACGGACGGATGGATCTGGATCTGCTCCATATCCACGGTCGCCGCGCCGATCGCCACAGCCATGTCGATGCCGTCGCCGGTGATGCCGGTGGAGTTGGTGGTGACGAAGCCCTTGAGGCTCGGCTGATACTCAGCCACGCGGTCAAGGTCAGCGCCGAAGCCGCCGGAGGCCAGGATGACGGCCTTGGCGTTGATGGTGTAATCGCCGTGCTCAGAAGTCACCTTCACGCCGGTCACCTTGCCGTCAGTAACGACGAGCTCGGTCGCGGCGGTGTTGATGCGCAGGTCAACCTTGCTGTCCGCATCAACGGCGGCAGTCAGGGTCTTGACCAGATAAGCGCCGACCGGAGTGGTCTTACCCTCGGCGGTCAGAGCGCGATGGATACGCATGACGGACGCGCCGCCGAAAGAACCGACGGACACGAGGTTCGCGTTCTTGGTGGCCAGCCAGTCGATGGCATCCGCAGAATTATTGACCATGGTCATGACCAGGTCGAGGTTGTTGATGCCCTTGCCGCCGACCATGGTATCCAGCGCGAAGAGCTCCGGAGAATCGAAGTAACCGGTCGGGTTGGCCTTGTAAGCGTTGAACTGCTCCTCAACCTTGGCAATGAGGTCGGCCAGCTCCGGATAGGACTCCTTCGCGCCCGCGATGGTCTTTTCGACCGCAGCGGTGGTGGCATCCTTCCACTCGTTGCCGTCCTGAGCGGCGGTCTTCGCAGCGTTCATGCCGCCCGTCGCACGGGAGGTGTTGCCGCCGGTAGAGCCGGTCTTCTCAACGACGATGACATTCTCCACGCCCAGATCAGCAGCCTGCAGCGCCGCAGCCATGCCCGCGCCGCCGGCGCCGACGATGACGACGTCACAGGTCACGTCTTCGACGACCACGGTCTCAGCAGCCATCAGGCCGGCAGCAACCATGGCTTCCTCGGTCGCCGCGATAACAGCATTGCTGGTCACGGTGGCGTTGGAGATGACGTCGATATCAGCGCCCTGCGCTTCGAGGATCATCTTGGCATAGGTGCCCTCGTAGATCGGCTCATAGCCGAAGCCGGGGGTTTCCTTTTCGCCGGTGACGACGGCGTCAGTGATCTTGCCGTCTTCGACGGTCAGGGTGACGGTGATCGGGCCAATGCCGTTGTCGTCGCCCATGAAAGTATCCGCAGCCGCGCCCGTGATCATGCACACGACGAGCAGCATGGACAGAAGAATAGATACAAACTTCTTCATGGAAAAAGCCTCCTTCTTGAATTCGCCATATATTGTATAACTTTGTGAATGCGTTGTCAATCCTATTTCCCATCTTTCTGCGCTTTTGTGCATACAAATTAGTTTATGCTAACAATAGGAAAAACAGAAAGACCGCGGCATCCTTGCCGCGGCCCATCTGTTTGGGTAAAAGAGAGAGGGGAACCATCCATCTATGATCAAAGGGCTTTGCCCTGCCTGTCGGCTTTATTCAAGTCCGGTCAGCCTTTCAAACATTTCGGCGACGCTTTCCATGCTCATTTCGCCGCGGCGCGCCATCATCATCACGCCATACATGCCAACGCCCGCAACGCACGAGGCATGCGCTTTGGATACGCCGCGCTCATCCATCGCCTGCGCGATGATCATCTCCACCGCCGGACGCATGTGATCGACCACGCGGTCGCACATATCGGCATACAGCGCCATATGCTGGGGCAGGCAAAGATCGGCAAGCAGCGGCTGGGTAAAGCATTCGTTCCAGGTTTCATGCCTGAGCAGCTTAAAGATCTTTTCGCGGGCCGTGCCTTCGCCAGCGGCGATGAGCATCGCCTGCTCGCCCAGGAAACTCGCATAGCCCTCCACGACCGCCTTGACCATGTCGTCCTTGGTCGTGAAGTAATAATAGAACAGTCCCTTGGCTACATCCACAGCCGAGACGATCTCCGCCACCGACGTCCTGACAAAGCCCTGCTGCGCAAACAGCTTCGAGGCCGCAGCCACCATTTCCGCCCTGCGCTCCTCCGGCTTTTTGACAACCCGCATCCTGCATCCTCCTTGTATGGTTCGGCGATACCCGCCTTCATCTGTTTCTTCTTTACATGTTCGTATTGTAGCAGGATGAAAAATAGCTCTCAACACATAACCGTCCAATGATACGTCCGCCCGTCTCAAATGTCAGTTTTTGCGATTTGTCTCATGGCGTGAGCTTTAACTGCTGATGCTCTCCAGATAACCCTCCAGCGCCTGCACGTCGTCAAAGATCTTCCCCTCAAGCAGTTCCTGCGTTTCGCCCGCCCGCTGCGCCGGCACATCCGTGACGCGCACGACATCAAGCGACTCGCCGTCCCTGTTCTGCAGGACATGGAGCATGCCGTCCTCCCCTGTGCGCAGCACCCAATGCAGCGGACAGGGAATATCCGTGCTGCGCGAAATGTCCACTTCATCCGCCGAAAAACCCGTCACCTGCGCGCCGGGGATCACGCTTCCGATCTCCTTTTCCAGCAGCTCGCGCGACATGCCCGAAAGCTGCGCCGGCAGCTTTTCCCTGCGCTGCACGCTGTGAGCGCAGGGCGCATAATAAAGCGTCGTATGCAGATAACACGCAGCGCCCGTCCGCTCGGAAAGATCCGCACCAACGCTCTTCTCCTGTGCAGGCGGCACAGTCGCCTCTGCCGCGATTTTCTCCGTCTCCTGCGGCGCATCCACCTTCGCCGGATACAGGCAGAGAATCGCCGCGAGCACCGCCGCAACGAAGAAAAAACGCAGGGGAGAAGCAAAAACCTGATCGAACATAAAAACCCTCATCTCCTTTGCCGGCAGTATGCGCTGCGCGCCCCAAAGAAATGAGGGAAATTTTTTCTTGTGTTTTGGAAGCAGCATCCGCTGCGGCGGGAACCTCATCAGTCGCCTGCGGCGACAGCTTCCCCAGAGGGGAAGGTGGCACGGCGCAGCCATGACGGATGAGGTCTTAATCGTTACGCCAGCGGCTTCTTATTCGGCGTGCCCGCTTTGCGCGGATATGTCTTCGGGGTCTTTCCGGTCTTGTCGGTCAGAAGCAGGCAGTGCGCCCAATCGTCCCTGCGCGGAACGGGCGCCGGCTCTACGCCGCGAACCGTGCCGCCCAGCACGAATGCCGCGCGCTTGGCCGCCGTCATCTCCTCCTGCACGCCCGGGCCCTTCCAGGCGATCGCAAGGCCGCCCGTCTTCACAAAGGGGAGCGTCAGCTCCTGCAGCACGGCAGCGCTGGCCACCGCGCGCGATACCGCCGCGTCGTACTGCTCTCGATGATCCGGCATCCTCGCCGCATCCTCCGCACGCGCATGCAGCGTCTGTGCTTTAAGGCCCAGATGCTTTAAGGCGTCCTGCAGGAAAAGAATCCGCTTGTTCAGCGCATCCAGAAACGTCATCTCAAGATCGGGTCTGAGAATCAGCAGCGGCATACCCGGAAAGCCCGCGCCCGTGCCCACGTCGATCACCTTTGCGCCGGAGACAAGCAGTCCCTTCGCCAGCGGCGCGGCGCTGTCCAGGTCGTGGCGGTCGATGCGCTCGTCCTCGTCCAGCACAGCCGTCAGGTCCATCTTCTGATTGTATTCGTCCAGAATTGCATGGAACGCCTCAAAGCGCTCGATGATCAGCTGGTCATAGCTTACACCCAGCGCATCCAGGCCGCTTGTCAGTCTCTCTTTGTTCATCACATGCTTTCCA
>CAZACE010000180.1:0-4494 GCA_964483255.1 uncultured Oscillospiraceae bacterium | reverse complement strand
AATCAAACCACCAGTTTAACTGGTGGTTCTGATTACACATGATGATAGCGGTTAATCGACATGCTGCTCTTTGGACTGCTTTTCCACAGCGGCGATCGTGCGGCATATGTCGAGCATGGCGGCGATGGTTTCCGGCGAGCAGCCCTTTGCGATCTCGCCGAACTGACGGTTATAGGCGGGATTATCCGGCGTGACCGCGCCGGTGAGGATTTCCTCGATGGGCACATCCAGCACGTCGCACCACAGCGCGAGCTTGTGCAGGTAGATGTTCTTTTTGCCGTTTTCAATGCGGCTCAGATGTTCAACGGAAAGATCAACAATCTCTGCGATATATTCTTGCGTAAGATTTTTTTCCTTACGTGCTTTCTTTAAGCGATTACCCAGAATCTCGGCAGATACTCCCATCAGAAAAGCCTCCAAGAATCATTTTCAATTATTATATGGGAGTATGATTGTTTGATTAAGGATTGTATAATCATTGTTGATTATATGATCAATAGATGGTAAAATGTTGATCGACTAAATATAATATGATCGTTTGATCAATAAAAAGGAATGAGGAAAGATGACGGTTTCTTGGGAAATGCTCGGCCTGAATATCCGGTCGGAGCGTGAGAAGCAGGGCATAAGCATCGAGACGCTCGCCGAGCGGGCGGGAACGACGGCGGACTGCGTGATCAAGGCAGAAAAAGGAGAAAGGCAGGTCACGCTCGTCATGGCGCTCTCCTTTTGCGACGCGCTGGGGATTGAGCCGAATGAATTGTTGAAGGATGTCGGATCTTAAACCGCCGCGAAGCGAAGAAGGGAGTCTGAGGGATGAAATCCCTCAGGCGGGTTTTAGGGCGGCAGCCCTAACACTCTTAAAAAAGCATTGAAAAACGCCAACAAATTGTATATAATGTAACCATGCGTAAGATCGCAAATTTTATACGCGAGGAGAAAACAATCATGAAAAAGTTTGTTGCTCTGCTGCTGGCCGCGCTCATGCTCATGGGCTGCGCCGCGATGGCTGAAAACGTGAAGATGGACAAGCTGACCTTCCAGTTTGTTCCGTCCAAGGACGCGGACGTCATCATCACCGGTACCAAGAACCTGCCGGAGCTGGTTAAGGCCGAAATGGCGACTCTGGGCTATGACATTGGTGCGGTTGAAATCTCTGTCTCCACCAACTACGAGGCTTGCGGCGAGGCCATGGCGGCCGGCGCCATCGACATCGGCTGGCTGCCGGGCGGCACCTATGCCATCTTCAGCCAGGCGAAGGAAGTCGACGTCATCCTGACCGCGACCCGCGCCGGCCTGTCCAACGACAGCACCGACCCGAAGACCTGGAACGGCGACGCCAACAAGACCCTGGGCATGTCCGAGAATCAGGTTGGCTTCTATCGCTCCCTGATCTACGCTGCTCCGTCCGAGTATGGCAAGCAGCTGGCCGCGAAGGTCAACGCCGGCGAGACCCTGACCTGGGAAGACCTCGATAAGGCGACCTGGGCCATCGGCAACACCTCTTCTTCCGCGGGCTACATCTATCCGACCATGTGGCTGATGAACAACTACGACGGCAAGAAGCTCTCCGATCTGTCCAACGTTGTGCAGCTGGGCTACGCCGACGCTTTCGCGCAGGCTGCCGCTGAGCAGGTTGACATCATCGTCTGCTACGCCGACGGCCGCCGCGACTACGAGGCTGCCTGGAACACCGCGACCGACAGCGCCGACGCCACCGGCAAGACCGGCATGGGCCGCACCGATTCCATCTGGAATGAACTGAACGTTATCGGCGTTACCGACGGTATCTACAACGACACCGTTGCCATCTCCACCGCGAACCCGGACATCTACAATCCGGAGTTCATCGACGCCCTGCAGACCGCGCTGATCAACATCATCAACAGCGAAGAGGGCAAGGCGATCTTCGCCGTCTACAGCCACGAGGGCTACATCCGTGCTGTGGACTCCGATTACGATCCGGCCCGCCAGGCGCTGACCGTCGTTCAGTAATCCATCCGCATCCCTGCGGCTTCCGAAAGGAGGCCGCTTTTCTTTTTTGGCACGGATATTGATGTGAATGTATCCATATTTATTGCAAGCGAAAACCCATGCGTGCTATAATATATCCAAATGAAATCGTGCTTCGGGCAGAAAGGGTAATTCACTTGATCGAGTTTAAGAACGTAAGCAAAACCTATCCCAATGGCGTGAAGGGTCTCAAGAACGTGAACCTGACGATTGATCAGGGTGAGTTTGTTGCGATCATCGGCCTGTCCGGTGCGGGCAAGTCTACGCTGATCCGCACCATCAACCGCATGATCGACGTGACGGAAGGCCAGCTGATGGTCGACGGCGTGGATGTGATGACGCTGCACGGCAAGGAAATGCGCCGCTTCCGCCGCAAGATCGGCATGATCTTCCAGTCCTTCAACCTGGTCACCCGCTCTACGGCGATCAAGAACGTGCTCACGTCCATGGTGCCGGATATGAGCTTTGTGAAGGTGCTCTTCGGCATCTTCTCTAAGGAGCAGAAGATGAAGGCGCTCGAGGCGCTGGATAAGGTCGGCATTCTGGATAAGGCGTATACCCGCTGCGACCAGCTCTCCGGCGGCCAGCAGCAGCGCGTTGCACTCGCACGCACGCTCAATCAGTCCCCGTCGATCATCCTGGCAGACGAGCCCGTCGCCGCGCTCGACCCGGTGACCGCGCATCAGGTGATGGCGGACTTCAAACGCATCAACGAGGAGCTCAACATCTCCGTGCTCATCAACATTCACCATGTTGACCTGGCGCTCAAGTATGCCAGCCGCGTCATCGGCATCCGCGCGGGCGAAATCGTTTACGACGGCCCGACCAGCGGCGTGACGCAGGATGTGCTGGACTTTATCTACAACGGCGCTGCCGTGCCGCAGGCGGGTGAATAAGATGGCGAAAAAGAAAGAAGCGGGCTATCAAACCCCATTGTTCGACCGCATCTTCAAGCCTGAAATCGTGACGCTGCCCAATGGCCACCAGGTTGCGCGGCCGCGTTCGCGCATGCCGCTGATCACGGTGATTCTCGTTGCGGTGATCTGGGCGTCCATCATGCTCACGGGCTTTGATATCGGCATCATCATCAAGCGCGGTCATCAGTTTACCTATATCCTGAACCGTATCTTCCATCCGAACTTTGAATACTTCCCCAAGGTCGTCGATCCCCTGCTGGATACCATCAAGATGTCCATTCTGGGCTCCGTGCTTGGCGCGACGCTGGCGCTGCCCTTTGCGGTCGTGGCCTCAACCAACATCAATAAGAATAACTTTGTGGTTTCCCTGTGCCGTTTTCTGCTCAATATCATCCGCACCCTGCCGACGCTGATCATCGCCAAGTTTGCCGCGCTGATCTTTGGTCTGGGAACGTTCGCCGGTACGGTCGCCATTACGGTGTTCACCTTTGGCGTCGTTTCCAAGATGATGTACGAGGCCATCGAGACCATTGACATGGGCGCGTTTGAGGCCATGGAATCCGCCGGCGGCGACAAGTTCCAGTCCTTCCGCGTGGCCTGCTTCCCGCAGATCCTGCCGACCTACCTGAGCTACTGCCTGTACAGCCTGGAGATGAACATCCGTGCGGCGGCCATTCTGGGCTACGTCGGCGCGGGCGGCCTCGGCCTGCTCATCAACGAGCGCATCGGCTGGCGCGACTATGAGGGCCTGGGCATGGTGCTGCTGGCTCTGTTCGTGGTCGTGTTCATCATCGAGAACACCAGCCAGTACCTGCGCAAGAAGCTCAGCTGAGGAGGATCTCAAACATGGCAAAAGAAAAGAACAAGATGCTTCTTGATCGTCCGATGTCGATCGAAGAGGCTTACGAGGCCAGGCCGCGCCTGTGGCTCGTGTATACGATTGTCGTGCTGATTGTCGCCAGCCTGCTTGGCTGGAGCAGCACGGCGGTGGAATTTGAGGGCTTTGCGACCAAGGGTATCGAGGTCGCCAAGGGCGTGGGCAACGGCCTGACGCATCCGGATATGAGCCTGCTGCTCAATCTGACCAATGAGGGCGTGCCGTATCAGCTGTTTCAGACGGTGGCCATCGCGGTGCTGGGTACGCTGATCGGCGGCATTCTGGCCGTGCCCTTCAGCTTCCTGGCCAGCGACAAGATTGTGCCCAAGTGGGTGGCGTTTATTGCCAATGCCGTTATCCTGCTGATCCGCACCATCCCCAGCCTGGTTTGGGCGCTTGTGTGGATCCGCGTGACCGGACCGAACGCGTTCTGCGGCGTGGTGACCCAGAGCGTATGCTCCATCGGCATGATCTCCAAGATGTACATCACCGCGATCGAGGACATCGACGTGCGCATTCTGGAGAGCCTGGACGCCTCCGGCTGCACGACCTTCCAGAAGATCCGCTACGGCATCCTGCCGCAGATCATCCCGAACTTCATCTCCACGGTGATTTATCGCTTTGACATCAACGTCAAGGACGCCACCACGCTGGGCATCGTCGGCGCGGGCGGCATCGGCGCGGCGC
>CAZACE010000179.1:2167-4497 GCA_964483255.1 uncultured Oscillospiraceae bacterium | reverse complement strand
GCCGCCCACGACGACGATCGCCTTGGCGTTGGTCAGCAGATACTGCGCGCGGGCCTGCTCGACGTCGTCGATGGTCGGATTGGGCGTCTTCTGCTCGTAGACGGCGAAGACGATATGCTCGCTTTTCAGGGATTCCTCGAGTGCGGCGGTCAGGCCCAGGCTGCGCACGCCGGCGTCTGCAACGAGCAGGATGGAACGGATTTTCCTGCGGCGAAGAAGCGGCGCGATTTCCGTAAGGCTTCCAAGCTGTTTGGGCTGCCTGTAGGGCAGAATGGGCAAAACGGCGCGGAAAACAAGCTGAAACGAGCGGCAAAACAGGCGATTGACAATATCCATAGCGGTTATATTCCTCGTAATCTTGTGATGATTCATGCTATGCTAGCGAAAATAAAATATCACGAACCAACAATAAAGTCAATTAAATTAACTAAAAAAATTTAACTATAAGTTTTGAGGGATAATATGGAGTGGAAATAGAGCCGAATATACGCAGATGTGATATAATGATCGATAAGGAAAGAGAGAGCGGAGGATATCGATATGCAGAACATCAGGCGTATATTGGCGCTGCTGCTATTGCTTGTCATGCTTGCGCCGACTGCGCTGGCAAGGACGATTACGGTCGATGCGGCAGATTATGAGGTGGAAGAAGGCGGATGGTACGACACCATGGAAGAGGTGGCGATTTATCTGACCTTTTTTGAGGAACTGCCGGAAAACTATCTGACCAAGAAGGAAGCTCAGGCTCTGGGCTGGGAGAGCCGCAAGGGCAATCTGTGGGATGTTGCACAAGGCCGCTCCATCGGCGGAGATCGCTTTGGCAATTACGAGGGTCTGCTGCCGGACGCCAAGGATCGCAGATGGACCGAGTGTGATATTGATTTTGACGGAAGATACAGAAACAGCAAGCGTATCGTGTTTTCCAATGACGGCCTCATCTATTATACGGACAACCATTATGAGTCCTTTGATGAGATTGAGGTGGTCTGGTTGGACGAGGGAACGGATTCCTATGCATATGCAGATCCGGCTGGGCGCGAAGACGCCGCCATGTTTACCGATGAAGAGATGGATGCGCTGATAAACTGGCTGTTTGGGGAGTGAGACGATGAAGACAATCAGATTGGATATGACCAATATTCAGACGGTGCGCGCGCTGCATATCTATCTGGCCTATAGGCTGGATCTGCCGGCGCATTATGGGAGGAATCTTGATGCCCTGCACGATATGCTGTGCGAAGAGAGCGAGCATGTGAATATCGTGCTTTTCGGCGTGCCGGCAAGCGAGGAGATGGCAGCTTATCTGCCGCGCCTGGAGCGCGTGATGGCGGACAGCGCGCAGGAAAATGCGCGCATGAGCTTTCAGAGAATCTGATCAATCGCAAAGAAAAAGCCCGGGAATTCGGATGAATTCCCGGGCTTTATTGTACTTGCTTATTTGGCGGAAACCGGCACGTCGGTGCGCTGCTTATCGTCAAAGATCAGCACCTTGACACGCTTGTTCTCGTCGGTCATGTTCCAGATCCACTTGGCATTGATACCGCCATCGGTGGAGGCGTCATGCGCGATGCAGATGGTGCCGCGAGTGCCCTTGCTGCCCAGCGCAGCCTCAACGTCCTCGATGAACTTGGAACCGTTCTTCTTGGTGGTCGGGATCTCGGCGAGATAGTAGCCGCCGTTGATGCGGATGGTATACTTGGTATAGCCCATGCCGTAATACTCGTAGGAGCCGCGGCGGGTGACAGTGATGAACTCGCCGGCCGGGGTTTCGCGGTGCGGATATTTGTACGTGGGCAGACCGGTCGTTACCTTACAGGAGCCCAAGCGCACGCCATCCTTGAGGACGGTCAGCGTCTGGGTCGCCTTGTCGATGACGATGCCGTAATTGATGTTCGGATCAACCGGGCGGAGCTTGTCGGACTTGATGTAGCCGCGGATGAACGCGCCGTCCTCGTTGCGGAAGGCTTCAACCAGCACCCAGCCGTCATCGCGCTCGGTGATGACATTCAGGCCCTGAGAAATGCCGGACACGGTGCCGATCTTCTTGCGGCCGCTCGCCGGAGAATCATAGATGTAAGCAGACTCATTCTCGCCGACATCCACGCCGACCATCTTGCGGGTGATTGCAGCCCAGAGCTCGGCGTCGGTGGCGTCGGCGGTCAGACCCCAGTAACCGGCGTCGCTCTGCACGGCAACGTCGCTGACGCCCACGCCGACGAGCAGACCCTCGTCGCCCATCATGAATTCGCCGGCAGCATATTCAAGCGTTTCGGGCACAGAGGTGGCCGTCGGCTTGGGTGTGCTGCTGGAAGAAGCGCTGCTGGAAGAAG
>CAZACE010000179.1:0-2067 GCA_964483255.1 uncultured Oscillospiraceae bacterium | reverse complement strand
TGCTGGAAGAAGCGCTGCTGGAAGAAGCACTACTGGAAGAAGCGCTGCTGGAGGAAGTGCTGCTGGAGGTGGTGCTGCTGGAAGAAGTACTGCTGGAAGAAGTACTGCTGGAAGAAGTACTGCTGGAAGAAGCACTGCTGGAGGTGGTGCTGCTGGAAGAAGCGGTCGTGCTCTTTTTGTTGGCGGCAGCCTTGGCAGCCGTCTCCTTGTCTTCGCTTTCGTTGATGCTGGTTGCGCGGGTGACGGTCTGAGAGGCGACGCCGAACTGGCTGACCATATCGGCGCTGAACAGATAATCGCCTGGGGCGATCAGGTCGCCATTGTCATCGATTGCATAAAAATCGAAGGTTGTCGTCTTGGAGTGAATCTCCATATTCTTGGCGAGCGTCAGAAGGATATTGCCATCTTCGTCCATCAGATAGAGATTGAGAAAGCCGGGGATGCTGGCGCTGATGGTCAGATCGTTCATTTCACCGCTGGCCGTACCGCGCTTGGGCGCGTCGGTGAATTTGAGGACAGGCACCTCGGTGAAGGTCTTACTTATCTTCTGAGTGGCAGCGCTGGCGCTGGAGGCGATGCAAACCAGAAGCAGACACAGAAGCAGTACCCAAATGCGGCGGTTCGATTTCATTATGAAAGCTCCTTTCGATCACGCAGCCGCCCTGGAAAGGGCAAAGCGGCGATTGGATCTGATTCTACATATTTACTCTGGATAACATCATACCGCAAAATGGGTCCGGATGCAAGAGAAAAGGAAGAAGATGCGCTTTATTTGGTCTGCCTTCTTGCTGCGTTTGCCTGTGCATGTTACAATACGGAAGAATTGGAAGGAGGCTGCGCGAATGTGTGAGCAAATGGCTGTGCGCGTGGTGCGTGCAATCGGGACAATTCGCTGCCGGGCAGCCTGTACGGAGGAGGAGCTGCATGCCCAGGTGGCGAAGGCGCTGAAAGAAGAAGGCATTGATGCACTTCATGAGGTTCGTTTGGCGCCGCGCTGCCGGATTGATTTTATGGCTGGCGATGTGGGCATTGAGATCAAAAAGAGCAGACCGGAGCGTGCGAAGCTGATCGCTCAGCTGTTGCGTTATGCGCAGTGTGATCGGGTGCAGGCGCTGGTGGTGGTGGCTGTTCGCGGCGTGGATTTGCCCCGAGCGATCGCGGGAAAACCTGTTATGCAGGTTTCGCTGGAGCGGCTTTGGGGCATCAGTCTTCCGTAAAGATGAACGATGTGTTTGAAAAGGAGGTGTGTCGGCGATGACGGAAGAAGAAAAGAGGCGGCTTCCCGGTTATATGCAGGATGTGCCGCAATCGGGACATCTGTACGGCACGCTCTCCTATAACAGAAGAAGCAAATGCTGGACGATTAAAGGCGAGCCGTGCGTGACGGAAATGGCCAAGCGTCTCTTTCCGGGCAGCGAGAGAAAGCGCGGCGAGGCGAGATTCACAGCAAATCGAAGAATCATCGGCGAGGTGAACTGGCTGATGATGCGCTATCCGCTGGAAATTGCTGCGCGGGACCGAGCGCTTTGGGAAAAATCGCTTTTGCAGGCGCGCGAGCATGCGCTCAGGCGGGAAAATGCGCTGTGTCTGCCGCTGCGCAGCAATCCGCCGGATGGGACGTTTACGGGAGAGCTGCGCGAATTCCAGAAAGAGGGTCTGAGTTTTCTGCTGGCCAATGAGCGGACGCTCCTGGCCGATGAGATGGGCCTTGGCAAGACGGTGCAGGCGCTTGCCTGTCTGGCGGCGACGGGGGATATGCCTGCGCTGCTGGTTGTACCGCCGCATCTGATGCGGAATTGGGAGAGCGAGGCCGGTCGTTTTCTGCGCATAGGCGGCAAAGCGCCGCGTATATGCGTGATCAAGGGACTAAAGCCCTATGATCTGCCTGAGGCCGATGTCTATATCATCCATTATCTGCTGCTGCGGGGCTGGAAACAGGCGCTGCCGAAGATGGGCTTCCGCGCGGTGGTTTTTGATGAAATCCAGGAGCTTCGCCATGCGGGCACGGAGAAGTATTCTGCCGCGAGCCTTCTGGCGGAAAGCTGCGAGCGTGTCATCGGGCTCTCC
>CAZACE010000178.1:0-4507 GCA_964483255.1 uncultured Oscillospiraceae bacterium | reverse complement strand
ATCCGCCGCATCACCGGCTATCTGGTCGGCACGCTGGATCGATTCAACAACGCCAAGCGCGCCGAGGAGCGCGACCGCCTCAAGCACGGCATCAGCATGCAGTAAGCCGTTAAGATACGTTGGGCTGCCGCCCAAACCCGCCCGAGGGACCAGTCCCTCGGACTCCCCTCTTCGCTTCGCGCCTATAAACCGCAGTTGGGAGAATGGATAACCTTATACAGAAAGAAGGCAGGAAGAATGAACTTCCCGCCTTCTTTTTATCCAATCATGATTGAAATCGCCTCGGCGATCGTCTCCACGCCGTACACGCGCATCCCCTCGGGCACGCGCAGATGCCGGGCATTCTCCCTGGGCACGACAGCGGATGTGAAGCCCAGCCGGCCGCATTCGATGAGCCTGCGCTCGCACTGGGAGACCGCGCGGATCTCGCCTGCAAGGCCCACCTCGCCCAGAACCGCCCAGTCGCCGGGGATGCAGGTATCGCGCACGCTGGACGCAACCGCCGCGCACAGCGCCAGATCCGCCGCCGGCTCGGAAAGATTGAGGCCGCCCGCTACATTAATATAGACGTCCTGATTGAACAGCGAAACGCCCGCCCGCTTTTCCAGCACGGCCAGCAACAGCGCCAGCCTGCCCGAATCAAAGCCGTTCGTCGTTCTGCGCGGCGTGCCATAGGCCGTCTGCAGCGCCAGAGCCTGCACATCCACCAGCATCGGCCGCGAACCCTCTATTGCAGGAATCACGCAGCTGCCGGGCACGTTTTTTGCCCGCTCGGAAAGGAGCATTTCCGATGGATTTTCCACCGGCACCATGCCCTTCTCGTGCATCTCAAACAGGCCCAGCTCGTTCACAGAGCCAAAGCGGTTCTTCACCGCGCGCAGAATTCTGTATTCATGCTGCCTGTCGCCCTCAAAATAGAGCACCACATCGACCATGTGCTCCAGAATTCTCGGGCCGGCGATCGCCCCCTCCTTGGTCACATGACCCACCAGAAAGACCGCGCAGCCCGTCGTCTTGGCCATGCGCATGAGCAGGCTCGCGCATTCGCGCACCTGCGATACGCTGCCCGGCGCGCTGGCCATGTCCGGCCTGTACATCGTCTGGATGGAGTCGATGATCATGTAATCCGGCTGAATCTCTTCCCAGCGCCTTTCAGCGGCGTCCATGGCGTTTTCGCTCAGGATCAGCAGATTCTCGCTCGCAACGCCGAGGCGTCTGGCGCGCATTTTGATCTGGCGCGCGCTTTCCTCGCCGGAGATATAGAGCACGCGCGCGCCCTGCTTAGCCAGATGCTCGCTCGCCTGCAGCAGCAGCGTCGATTTGCCAATGCCCGGATCACCGCCCACCAGCATGAGCGATCCTTCCACCACGCCGCCGCCGAGCACGCGATCCAGCTCGCCGATTCCCGTGGAGGCACGCGCAGTGTTTTCCTCCGGAATCTCGTCAAGGCGCAGCGCCTTGGCGCCCGTGCCGCCGCGCTGCTTATTCGCCTTCACGGGCGCTGCGGCGCTCGCCTGCGGCGCCTGCTCCTCCAGCGTATTCCATGTATTGCAGCCCGGGCATTTGCCCAGCCAGCGGGGCGTTTCATAGCCGCACGCGCTGCATATGTAAACCGTCTTTTCCTTTGCCATATCGCTCACCTGCTTCTCTTGATCCGCTTTATTGTATCATATTTTCAATCCACTGCAAACCGGCGCAACTTTTTTTCGCTGATCTATCCAGATACGGCACTTGTTAAGTTGATCTTCATCAAACTCCTGCGCTATAATTTATATACCATATTCCATTCGTCAGGGAGGCTTTCCGATGAACCGACGTCCAACCAAGAGCCGCTCCGGCTACGATTCCTTCTCCGCAAGGAATACGGCGCGCTTCACAGCCGCCACGCCGGGCAATGATTTTTTCGATCCGAGAAGGAAAAAGCCGCTGCACACACGGCTTGCCCTTTATTTTTTTCTCCTCTTTTTGGCTGTCATCGCCGTCAATCTGCTCATCAATCAGTTTGTGCATGTCCGCCGCGTGCAGGTGCCCGTTACAGGCCTTCATGAGGATTTCGACGGATATACCCTTCTGCATATCTCCGATCTCAAGGGCGAAAGCTTCGGCAGCGAGCAGGGGCTATTTGCCTCCGCGCTCAAAGACACCGAATTCGACGCCGTTGTGATCACGGGCGATATGATCTCCGAGCTGGGCAACGCGCAGCCCTTCTACGCGCTCATCGACCAGCTCAAAACGCTGAATGCCAAAGCGCCGGTTTACTTCATCAGCGGAGACACAGATCCGCCCGTCACCTCCAAATCCCATTTTGCCAGCGGCAGCCCATTTGCCTCCTGGGTGCTCGGCGCTCAGCAGCGCGGCGCCCGTCTGCTCAGCGCGCCGGAATGCATCACCCGCGGCGATCAGTCCCTCTGGCTGACAACCGGCAGCCAGCTTAATCTGGATCTGGATACCATGCAGGGTCAGTTTGAACTGCAGTATATCAATGCGCTCACCGAAGGCGACGAGAATGCCATCGAGCTGGCCGCCTATAATCTCACCTGGCTCGAGGATACGCGTGCAGCCCGCAAGGTAATGAGCGAAGACGACGCCGTCGTCGCCCTCATGCATGCCCCGCCCACACATGACGATCTGCTGGATCAGATCGATCTGATCCTCTGCGGGCACAGTCTAGGCGGCGTGATGCGCCTGCCCTTTTTGGGGCCGGTGTTCATACCTTCCTCCAGCCTGCCGCGCTACGGCCTTTTTCCCGGTCCTGACCTGAATTACGGCCTGAGCCGCCAGAACCGGACGCACGTTTATATCAGCCCCGGTCTGGGCAATTCCTCCAGTGAGTATCCGTTCTTCTTTTTCCGCCTGTTCAATCCGCCAACCGTCACGCTTATTACGCTGACGCCGTCGTCCATCTGATGCTTTGTCGTAAAGAAACGGCGCTGTCTCTCATGGCTAAAAGAGCCACGAGAGGCAGCGCCTTTTCTTTCATTTTCCCTTTCCGCTGCGTACCGCTGCAACAATGCCGCAGCAGATGATCGCACCGCCGATGACGAAATTCGCCGTGATTCTCTCGCCCAGCACGATGACGCCCAGCACGCTGGAAATGAGCGGCTGCATTGGATAGAACATTGAGCAGAAGCTCGCGTCCATCTTGCTCAGGCTGTAATTCCAGAGCGAATGCGCTGTCGCCGTGCCCACAAGACCCATGAACAGCACCGCCAGCACACCCGAAACCGTCAGCGTGCAGGGGTTGGTCTGAAGCTCGATACCGGCCCATACGCCCGTAAAGGGCAGCGCGACGATCATCGCCATCATCGCCACCTGCATGGGATCATACTCTCCGCGCAGCTTGCGGATAATAATAGAAGCGCTCGACCAGAGAAACACGCTCGCAAGCATCAGCGCGGCGCCCAGAAAATCCACCGTGCCGCCCACGCCCACAATGATCACCACGCCCGTCATCGATACAGCCACGCAGAGCACCTTGGAAAGCGTGAGCTTTTCCCCGAGGAAAGCAGCCGCGAGAATCGGAATGAAAATCGGATTCATCGCACCCAGCAGCGAGGAAACAGAACCCGTCAGACGGTTGATACCCAGCATCTGAAGGCAGAAGGAGGCAAAATAGCCCGTGAAGCCGATCGACGCAATCGTCATCATGTGCTTCTTTGCAACGGGACGCAGCGCGCCGCGCAATTTAAGAAGAAGAAACAACGCCGGAATCGCCACCAGATATCGAAGCATGAGCACCGTTACCGGCGGAATTGTTCTAAGCGCAATCTTGGATACGACATACAGGCTGCCCCAGCACACAAACGTGCCCAGCAGCGGAATCATATGCTTTTTATTCATCGTTATGCAGCCTCCGCCTCATATCGTCAGCCCACATTATACATGCAAATCAGCCATGTGAACAGCCAAATCATACCAATTTTAACGCAAGATTGCAATTTCATTGATTCATCTATGCATAAAATGAAAATGATTCATCACGATCGTGAAACAAAATGAATATAAACATCTTGTCTTGACAGGAAATTTGCGGTATAATAGGCGGCATCAGCTGCAGGCGTCCTGCTTAGACGCTGCATGATACTATCCCGGGCTACTGGCCCGAATACAGGGGGAATTCCACTATGAAGAAGATTCTCGCAATCGCTCTGGCGCTCGTCATGATGATGACCGCTTCTCTGGCTATGGCCGACGCCATCAAGGTCGGCGTGATTGGCCCGATGACCGGCCCGTACGCCGTGTACGGTCTGGCTGTTCAGTACGGCGCTCAGATCGCCGCTGACGAAATCAACGCCAAGGGCGGCCTTCAGTTTGAGGTCCTCGCCGAGGACGATCAGGGCGACGGCGAGCTCGGCGTCAACGCTTACAACAAGCTCCTTGACGACGGCGTCACCCTCATGCTCTCCACCGTCACCTCCGGCTCCTGCGCCGTCGTCGCCGACGTCGCTAACGAGGAGCGCGTCTTCATGCTGACCCCGTCCGGCTCTGCCGACGCGATCACCGAGGG
>CAZACE010000177.1:0-4556 GCA_964483255.1 uncultured Oscillospiraceae bacterium | reverse complement strand
GGGCGGCTTGGTCTGCTCCTCCTTCGCCTTTGCGTTTTTGCAGTGCGCAGGATCGCCCACAGCCAGCGGCGGCAGCTTCTGCTCATCGTCGCTTTTTTTGCGCTTTTCAGTCTGCTGGCGGTAAACTTCCTTCCAGCCCTCCTGCGTGACGCTTTTGCCCGTGGAGAGGAAATCATCCTCGCCCACGCGCGTCACAACGCGAAGCGCATCGTATTCGTGATTGGGATAAAACACAGCAGCCAGCCTGCGCGCCACCATTTCATAGAGCCTTCGCTCATCCGCGGTCAGCGTAAGCCTTTCGGCGCTCTTGCCCGTGGGGATGATGGCATGGTGGTCGGTAAGTTTCGTATCGTCGAACACGCGCCGTGTCTGGCGCACGCCGTATTCCAGCGCCTTTTGACCGATAGGCTGCAGCTCGCCTTCATAAGAAGAGAGCGCCTTTTCCACCTTTCCCTTCATGTCATGAGAAAGATACCGGCTGTCGGTTCTCGGGTATGTGATCAGCTTATGGGTTTCATAGAGCTTTTGGGCCGTCGCCAGCGTCTTTTTCGCCGTGAAGCCCAGCTGGCTGTTAGCCTCGCGCTGCAGGGTTGTCAGGTCATAAAGCAGCGGCGGATATTCCGTCTTCTTCTCACGCGTCGCTTGTGTGACGCTGCCCGGCTGCCCTTTTACCCGTGCAGCAATTTCTTCTGCCTGCTCGCGGCTGTCGATCCGCTTTTCGCCCTTGGGCGAAACGTACATGCCCTGATAGGCGCCAAAGTCCGCCGTGACGGTATAATACGTCTGTGGCACAAAGCTGTCGATCTCCTTGCGGCGCTTGACCAGCATGGAGAGTGTCGGCGTCTGCACGCGGCCTACGGACAGGAGCACATTGTAGCGCAGCGTATAGGCGCGCGTTGCGTTCATGCCGATGAGCCAGTCCGCATCCGCGCGGCAGCGTGCGCTCGCGTAGAGCGCATCATAATCCGAGGACGGACGCAGCGTTTCAAACCCCTGCCTGATCGCCTCATCCGTCATGGAACTGATCCACAAACGCATAACGGGCTTTTTACAGCCCGCCTGCTCATAGATATACCGGAAGATCAGCTCGCCCTCGCGCCCGGAGTCCGTCGCGCAGACGATCGAATCTGTCTCCTTGTCGTTCATCAGCTTTTTGACCGAGCGAAACTGCGCCGCTGTCTTGCGGATGACCTTGGTTTCCATCCGCTCAGGCAGGATCGGCAGGTCGGCAGGCCGCCATTTCGTATATCGCTCGTCAAGCTCCTGCGGCTCCTTGAGCGTGACCAGATGGCCGATCGCCCAGGTAACCACATATCCGCCGCCGATCAGGCAGTTTTCGCCGCGATCGCGCGCACCCAGCACACGGGCAATATCCCGCGCGACGGACGGCTTCTCCGCCACAACCAGCGTATGCATCCTTCACCTCATAGCTATCAGCTCTGCAGTCCGCCCTGCTGGAGGCTGGCAAAGCGCGTGTACTGTCCCAGCCAGGCCAGCTTCACCGTGCCCAGAGGGCCGTTACGCTGCTTGGCAACGATGACCTCTGCGATGTTCTTGTCCTCAGTGTTGGGATCGTAGTATTCCTCTCTGTGCAGGAACATGATGACGTCCGCGTCCTGCTCGATAGCGCCGGAATCTCGAAGATCCGAGAGGATCGGGCGCTTATCACTGCGCTGCGCGCCGGCACGCGAAAGCTGCGCCAGAGCGACCAGCGGAACGTTCAGCTCCTTAGCGATCGACTTGAGGTTGCGGGAAATCTCGCTGACCTCGTTCTGCCTGTTCTCCACGCGGCCATCCGCGCTCATGAGCTGCAAATAGTCGACCATGATCATATCCAGTCCGCGCTCCATCTTGAGCCTTCGGCAGCGGGAACGCAGCTGGGACGGCGTAATGCCGGACGTATCGTCGATGTAAATATTGGATGCAGCCAGCGGGCCGAGCGTCGAAGAGAGCTTGACCCAGTCGTCGTCGTGCAGCGAGCCATGGCGAACAGCCTGCATATCCACGCGGGCATCAGCGCACAGAAGACGCATCGCCAGCTGATCCTTGGGCATTTCCAGGGAGAAGACGGCCGTCGTCCTGCCCGCCATCGTCGCGGCATGACCGATGAGATTCATGCCAAAGCTCGTTTTACCCATGGAAGGACGCGCACCGACGATAATCAGTTCGCCGCCGTGCAGGCCGGTGAGCAGGTTGTCCAGATCCACAAAGCCCGTGGGCACGCCGTCGATACCGCCCTTGAGTTCGGTGAGCTGCTCAATGCGCAGATACGTATCGGGCAGCACGTCCGCGATATGCGTGAGCGTCGCGCCCTCGTTTTTGCGCATGACGATGTCAAAGATCGACTTTTCGGCCACGCCGAGGATTTCCGATACGGTATCCGTCTGCGCATAGCAAGAGGTCGCGATATCGCCCGTCGCCTTGATCATGCGGCGCAGGATCGCCTTTTCATCGACAATCTGGATATACGCTTTCGCATTGACCGTGGAGGGCATGCACTGGGAGAGCTCGACGAGATAATTCGTGCCGCCGACGCCTTCGAGCGTGCCGCGGCGGGAGAGCTCGTCATCCACCGTCACCAGATCAATGGGCATGCCCTGGGTATTGAGCTGATGCATAGCGTCAAAGATCTCGCGATTGGCCGGCTGATAAAAATCATCCGCCGTGAGCAGCTCAAAGGCCATGCTCAGCGACTCGCGATCCTGCATCATACAGCCGAGTACGCTCTTTTCCGCGTCAGCATTATTCGGCGGAATACGCATCACCTGCTCGTCCATGGCGGCTCACTCTCCTTCGCATCTTCATGGGTAATCTCAATATTCCCGATATCCTTCCGACCTCGGCCGCTGCGCCGCAGCCTCCTGTCTTCTCTCGTCGGAAATGTCCCGGCGACAGCCGGTTATTGCACGGAGACTTCGACCTTCGCGGTCATCTCCGCCGTGATGCCAGCATAGAGCCAGACGCTCACGTTGTATTCGCCCGCATTGCGGATATTCTTGACGTCGATGCGGCGCTTCTCCACCTTCACGCCGTACTGTTTCTCCAGCGCAGCGGCGATCTCGGCGGAGGTCACAGAGCCGTAAAGGCGGCCGCCTTCAGCGCCGCGAGCCGTGATATTGATCACCTTGCCGGCAATCTTCTTGGCCGTCTCCTGCGCCTGCGCACGAGCAACGTCCTCGCGATGCTTCTCCGCGCTCTTGGCGTTGGCAATCGCGTTCAGGTTGGTGGCATTCGCCTCACGAGCCAGACCCTTGGGGAAAAGGAAATTGCGGGCGTATCCGTCGGAAGCCTCGATAATCTGATCCTTTTTGCCGGTGCCCTTGATATCCTTAAGCAGAATCACTTTCATGACTGAATCCTCCTGAATGTAACTGTAATGATGTATATCACGCGCTTCTGCGCGGATCAAACGGATTTTCCTCTTTGTCAAGTTTTTCTCTTCTGTGCGCAAAGTCGACCGCCTGATCGAGAATACCGATCACAACCGCAGCCTGGCCGAGCAGGAAATAGCCCACGATGAACACAAGCCTCTGCCATCTTTGCGATTTGCCGCGCTCATCGAGCATATAGCACAGCGCCGCAATACCCTGCAGGGAGAAGATCTGATCGAAGACGCCGTTGAAGACACAGAACATGGTGGTCATGCTTCTGGGCACAAGCGCAGAAAGCAGATACAGCACGGCAAGCGTGCCGCCCAAAATGCGACCCCAGCCCTTGGGCACGCGCCAGGTTTTCAGCCTGGGATACTCCACCTTGACGCCGCGATGCAAAAGGCCCTTGCGAAGCACGCTTTGACCCAGCAAGCCAGCAGCCACAGCGCCCGTTGCCATCTGCATAGGCAGCTCCAGGCGCAACACAGAATCCATCATGAGTATGAGCGTATCCAGCAGATCGGTTTTCACCTGCGGATCCAGTGCCGTCATGCTGCCGATACCTTCCGGCGCTTTGATGATGCCCATCTGCATGAACATGGAGAGCATCGTATCGCCCATCGCGCCGGAAGCAGCGAACATCTCCTCCAGCAAACCGGCGAGCACGGTGACTATATCGCTGCCCGCCAGCGCGCTGAGCATGGCCACGACCGCGCCCATCGATGCAAACATCGCCACGCCGCCTGCGGCGACGCACTGCCAGAACGGCTGTTCACGCTCAAGCGTGATGACCGAAACAAGCACTGTCGGCACAATGAGCAAGATGGTGAGCATACCGCCCCATACGCCAAAGAGCGAGCTGGTCACCGAAACGAAAATCACACTGCATACGGCGGCGCTCACCGGACCAGCATAACCCAGCATCGCCAGCAGCAGAATCGGAATGGCGCTGAGCACCTGCGGCAGCAGCACGCCCATGCCAAATGCGGGCATCAGCACAAGGCAGAGCGCAACGCTCGCCACACTGAGACCCCACTTGTTTTTCTGACGGAAAACGTTTACCTTTTGATTATCCACATTGACTCCTTGATCCCAGCAAAATGCGCAGAATCCACACAGCATAATCAGCATAAAGCTATTCATGGTATTATAGCGCATTTTTTCGTTTTTGTAAACCAATGGTCA
>CAZACE010000176.1:0-4602 GCA_964483255.1 uncultured Oscillospiraceae bacterium | reverse complement strand
CAGATTCCCTGCGCAATGTGCTTTCCGCACTGGCGGCTTATGTTCAGCAGCACACAGAGAAAGCCTGGATTCTCGGCAGAGGCTGGAATCAGGATTATTTCTCAGACGAAACGCGCTATCCGAACAGAGATGATCTGGACGCCGTTTGCCCGGACAAGCCCTGCATGATTACCCGTGCCTGTGGTCACGTCGCCGTAGTCAACAGCCTCGCACTGGCGCTGGCAGGCATCGATCAGATTGCCCCGGAGGTTGACGGCGGCCGCGTTGTGACCGACGAAAATGGCAGACCCAACGGCGTGCTGGAGGAAAACGCTCTGGAACTGATCAACGATGTGATTCCCGTGCCAGACCGAGCGCAGCTCAAGAAAACGCTGCTTCGCGCCATGGAGCATGTGAATCGTTTTGGCATCACCTCTGTTCAGAGCGACGACTTCTCCTCGACGAAGGCTCCGTTTGAAGAGGTCATTGCCGCCTATCTGGAACTCAAGGAAGAAGGCCTCATGACCGTTCGCGTCACCGAGCAATGCTTGCTGCCCGACAAGGAGACGCTGCAGCGCTTCCTGGATCAGGGATATCGCACCGGCTGGGGCGATGCGTGGTTCCGGATCGGACCGCTGAAGCTGATCTGCGACGGCTCGCTAGGCTCACGCACAGCGCACATGCGCGCCCCTTACAGCGATGCGCCCGAAACCTGCGGCATTGCGCCATATTCGCAGGAAGCGCTTAATGAACTATGCGATATAGCGCACAGCCAGGGTATGCAAATCGCCGCGCATGCCATCGGTGACGGCGCAGCCGAGCTGGTATTGAACGCCATCGAATATGCACAGAAGCGTCATCCCAGAGAAGACGCGCGCCACGGCATCGTGCATGCGCAGATTCTGGATCACGCGCAGGCGCGGCGAATGAAGGCGCTGAATATGCATGCCTATATCCAGTCGATCTTCCTGGATTACGACACCAAGATCGTCTATCCCCGCATCGGCAAGAGAGCGGATGAAGCCTATCCTGCGGCCTCCCTGCTTCGCCTCGGCGTGACACTCTCTGGCGGATCCGACAGCCCCGTTGAGCCGCCGGATGTGATGACCGGCATTCAGTGCGCCGTAACCCGAAAGCCCGTGACACGCGAGGTTGATCAAGCATATCTTCCTCACGAAGCGCTTACGCTTTCTCAGGCGCTGCTCAGCTTCACCGTATACGGCGCCTATTCCAGCTTTGAAACAGAGATCAAGGGCAGAATCCGCGAAGGCATGCTGGCTGATTTTACGGTGCTGGGCATCGATCCCTTTGAAACCGATCCGAAGTTCCTTCACAGAATTCCGATCAGGAAAACCTATCTGGCAGGCAAGCCGGTTTAAATCATGCTTTACTTTTCCTGGACATGGAGATATAATAACCAGAGTGTTTGTGAATGATTTGACGCATTCCGATTAACAACTACGAGGAATTGATTTATGAAGATTATCACCATCGTCGGCATCCGCAAATCCGGCAAAACCAGCACCGTCACCGCGCTGATCGAGGCAATCCGCCGCCGCGGCAAGAAGGTTGGTACCTGCAAGACGGTATTCTGCCCGACGTTCTCCATGGATAAATCCACCAGCAACACCGCGAAACACCGCCGTGCCGGCAGCGAGCTTGTCTGCGCGCGCGCAAAATTTGAAACCACGTTCCTCTATCCGGAGGCGCTGCCGCTCTCCAGGATTCTGGAGGCCTATAAAGACTGCGACTATGTGCTGCTGGAGGGCGACTACTACGCTCCGGTTCCGCGCATCGTCTGTGCGCATCTGGAAGAGGACGCGCTGCTTCGCACGAACAGCCGCACGCTGGCTTTCTCTGGCCGCATCAGCGAAAAGCCGGAGATCGAGCTGCCGCTGCCGCGCTTCAATGCGCTGACCAGCGCGGATGATCTGCTCGATTACATCGATCAAAAGATTCCGGACATCATGCCCTGCTCTCTGCTGGACAGCAATCTGCCGCCCGTCGCCGGCGTGACGGACGACGGCTTCTGCCAGTGCGGCTGCCATCACCACGAAAAGAAACAGGAAAAGGACGCTCTTCAGGTGCTTATTGACGGCAAAGAACTGAAGCTCACCGCCGAGCAGCGCGCCATGGTGCTCTCCTGGGCGCAGGAGGCCGCCGATGGCGAGTGATCATCTCCCGCCGATGCGCAAGCATCTGTTCCTGACAGGCGACAAGCAGGTTGGCAAATCGACGCTGCTGCGCAGGCTTATCACAGAAAAACAGATGAACTGCACAGGTTTTGAAACCAGAGCATTCTATCTGGACAATGAACGCCGGGGATTTACGCTGCACGGTCGCGTACAAATGTCGCCGTATGAAAACGACTGCATTTGCTGCGCGCGCGTTGGCGAAAAGAAGAGCGTGCCGGTCCTTCCCGTTTTTGAGGAAAACGGCGTTTCGATTCTGAAAAAGAGCCTTGCTTCCCCCTCTGCATTCATCCTGATGGACGAGCTTGGCAGGCTGGAAAAGCAGGCGGGCGCGTTTATCGATCAGATTTACGCGTGCCTTGATTCCGAAAAGCGCGTTTTGGGCGTCTTACAGAAGTGCTCCTCCGAGCATGTGGAGGCAATCTCCAAGCGCGACGACGTCACCGTGCTGACCGTCACGATGGAAAACCGGGATGAGCTGCTTTCGCAGCTGATAGACGAATTCAATTGAACACAAAAAAGCCGCATTCCTGATGGAAGCGGCTTTTCTTATGCGACTGCAAATCAGCGGCGATCAGCTTCACCGGTTTCAGCATCGTCCGCCAGAACCTGCGCATACTTCTTGGTCATCACATCTTCGGAATACAGGTACTGTCTTCCATTCCAGGTAGTCAACACCTTGATATCCTTATACGCTTCCTTCTGCTGGATCATATGAATCGCATGATCGAGCTGCGGCTTGGTATAGCTGAACGGATGACGGGTAAAGTACTCCACAGGAGACGGCGCCGGATAGGTCTTGCAGTTGAAGCGGACCATGTGCGCAATGGTATGCGGAATGTCCTTTTCATAAACCAGCATCGCGATCATGGCGTAGTTCTTGGCCATGTAGGTAAACGAATAGAAATACTCGTCCTTATTACCCTTCACGATGCGGATATCCTGACAGGATTCCAGAGCAAGCATCTCTTCGATCGTGTCAGCAATCGTGGGATCCTCGGCCTCAAGTTCCTTGCGCGGCGTGAGGTTCACGGACATCGTGCGCTCACGGATGTAATTTGCCAGAATCTCGCCTTCCTTGAGCTGGGTATAATCCGGACCGAGGGTCGGATCTTCGATCATCGGATCCTCGCTCGGCTCAAAGGGATCTGCCACTTCCGGCAAAGAATCCATGTACTCAAACACGTCAACCGGGGCATCCTTGCTCGGCTCCGCAGTTCCATCAATGACAGCCTGCGTGCGCTCAGCCATTTCCGTCTTTTCAAACTTCGGATTCGCATTCTGCCTTGCCGGATCATTGCGGTCGGAGAACTCCTCAGAAATATCCTCCGGCTTGAGTTCAACTTCTTTGGCAAAGCCGGGTTTGCGGCGTCCAAACAGCATCAGCAAACACCTCTTTCTATTTACAAAAAACGGGAGGAATCTGACGATTCCTCCCATCGATTCCTATGTTAGAATATCACATTCAGCTGATTAGATCAAGCCCAGCTCTTCGAGCTTGTCGGCGCAATCCTTCAGATCAAACTTCTCGAGGGTCTCGCGAGTTGGGATACCGGTCTCGACATTCCAGCCCATGGCCTCATAGAACATATCGAAAGCCTTCTTGGTATCTTCACGATCCATCTTAACGGTGCCCTGCTCGAACGCCTTGAAGTCCGGCTCCTTGTCGAACAGCCACGCCGGATACGCATCGTGATCCTTGCGCAGGTTGGTGCTGCCCAAGCGCTTGTTGAAGGACACAGCGGTCATGACGCGCAGCAGGTTGGAGATACGCTCAGCCTCGAACTCAAGGCTCTCACGGGTGTACTCTTCGCCCACAACAGCGCTCATGTACTTCGCGTCGAGATCAAGGTCGCCCTTATATCCACGATACGGAGCAATGGACAGGGTCATCGGGTACATCCAGTTGCACAGGGTGGCAGAGTCATGCCACTGCTTGCCATTGAACGCCCACTTCGCCAGCTTGACCTTGTTCTCGTTGATCGGGGTGTACGCCTTCGGAGCGTCCACGCAGCCCTCGCCGAAGAAGCTCTCCAGAACCGGCTTGATGACCTCTTCATACGGAGAACCGGAGCGGCAGAAGTTGGTCAGGTGATGGATCATGCAGTCACGGTTGTACATTGCATTGAACAGCAGACCGGACTGCCAGGCATCCTCAGAGGAGTGATGCTTCGGATAGCCGTTGTAGGTGACGTTGGTGTTCTTGCCATTGACTTCGTCGTAGTAATTCTTGCCGGCGCTGTTCTTGGTCGCGTCGTCAAGACCCCACTCCTTATACATATGGTAGGAACCACGCATGATCACGCCGAACGCGGAGAAGCCCTCAGCACACAGACGCATGAACTCGAAAGCCCAGCGCGGATCGCCGTCAAGCATGAGCTGCCAGTTGACGGAGTTCCACTCTTCCTCGGTCATGTGCTCCTTGAGGATG
>CAZACE010000175.1:0-4605 GCA_964483255.1 uncultured Oscillospiraceae bacterium | reverse complement strand
ACCTTCGGCACCGTGGCCGAGGGCGAGACGGTCGGTATTCGTTTCCTGAATCCGCATTTCTATGACAGGAAGGAGGCGGCACAGTGAGCAGAAGCATGCATGCGGATATGGCTGCCGTTGACGGCCGCCGCAGAATCAACATGGATAAGCTGATGACCGTCATCTGCTTCATCCTGCTGTTCATCATCGTCATCATCCCGATCTTCATGATCATCTATAACGCGTTCTTCTTTGAGGGCAAGTTTGAACTGGACATGTTCGTCAGCCAACTTACAGACTCCAAGAACCTCGCGGCTATGTGGAATACCCTCAAGATCGCGCTCTTTGCCACCGTGTTTGGCACGATCATGGGCGTGTTCTATGCCTGGCTCCTTGGCCGAAGCGACATCCCCTGCAAGGGGCTCATGCGCGCGCTGTTCTCGATCCCGTATATGTTCCCGCCGTTCCTGGGCGCGATGGCATGGGATTTGCTGCTCAACGGCCGCTCCGGCTATCTGAATCGTTTCCTCGTTTCGACCTTCGGTCTGAACGGCATGCCCTTTAACATCAACTCTATTGCGGGCATCGTCTTCGTCGAGGTCAGCTATTATTTCCCGTTCGTCTTCATGCAGGTGGTTTCCGCGCTGGAGCGCATGGACCCGACGCTGGAGGAATGTGCGCGTATCGCGGGCGCGAAGCAGGGCACCGTCATCTGGAAGATCACGCTGCCGCTGGTCAAGCCGGCCATCTCCGCCGGCGCGCTGCTGATCCTGACGACCTCTCTGGCGCACTTCGGCGTGCCGTCGATCCTCGGCTATGCGCAGGGCATCTACACATTGCCCACGCGAATCTACGCCGTCATCTACAACTCGGGCGGCAGCTTTGATGGCATCCGTCAGGGCGCGGCGCTGTCGGTCATGCTGGTCGTGGTTGTCGCGCTGGCGCTGGTGCTGCAAAAGAAGATCCTTTCCACCGGCAATTACGACATCATCAAGGGCAAGAGCATGAGACCCACGCTCATCAAGCTGCGCGCGGCGAAGTATCCGCTGCTGCTGGTTGCGGTGTTCACCCTCGTGCTGATCGTCGTCGTTCCGCTGGTGATGATCGTGCTCATTTCCTTCATCAAGGCTTATGGCCTGCCGCTCAAGCCCGGCAACTTCACTACCGCACAGTATGTCAAGGTGTTTAAGGCGAGCGGTACGCTCGATTCCATCAAGAACTCCCTGTTCGTCTCCATCACCGCGGGCATTGTCTGTATGTTCCTGGGCACGCTGGTTGCCTACGTCGTGCAGAAGATCAAGCCCAAGGGCAAGGAAGCGCTGGAAGTCATCTCCGTCCTGCCGTATTCCATCCCGGGCACCGTTCTTTCCATCGGCGTCATTCTGGCCTGGTCCGGAAGTCTCGGCATCAAGCTGTATAACACCATCTGGATCATCCTCGTCGCCTACATGGCGCGCTATCTGTCCTTCTCGATGAAGACCTCCTCTGCGGCGCTGCTGCAGGTGCACTCCTCTCTTGAAGAGGCCGCGCGCGTTTGCGGCGCCTCCCACACGGAGAGCCTCACCGACGTCACCCTGCCGCTGATCCGTCCGGCGATGGTTTCGGGCTTCTTCCTGATCTTCCTGCCGGCGATGCGCGAGGTCACCACGTCCATCCTGCTCTATGGTCCGTACACCCGTACTCTGGGCGTACAGATTTACTCGCTGCGTGACGCGGGCATGATCCCGCAGGCCGCCGCGCTGGCCACGGTCGCCATCGGCATCATCATGCTGCTTAACGCGATCGTCACCCAGATCACCAAGGATAAGAAGGGAGTGTAATTGCGATGGCAGATCAGATTATCCTGCGCAATGTCACCAAGCGATTCACGACCAAGACCCTTGGCGATATCGTTGCGGTTGACAATTTCAACCTGAATGTCAGGGAAGGCGAGTGCTTTTCGTTCCTTGGTCCGTCCGGCTGCGGCAAATCCACAACCCTGCGCATGATTGCGGGCTTTGAGGATCTGACCGAGGGTGAAATCGAGCTGTGCGGCCGCCTGGTCTCCAGCAAGAAGAAGAACCTTTACGTGCCGCCGGAGGATCGCGGCCTGGGCATGGTGTTCCAGGCGTTCGCAGTCTGGCCGCATATGAATGTCTACGAGAACGTCGCGTTCCCGCTGCGCATCCAGAAGATCAATAAGACGGATATCGACAAGCGCGTGCGCGAGGCTCTCAAGCATACGAGCCTTACGGGTCTTGAAAACGTGTTCCCCGGCGACCTTTCTGGCGGTCAGCAGCAGCGCATTGCGCTTGCCCGCGCGATCGTCACCAATCCGAAGGTCATGCTGCTGGACGAACCGCTGTCTAACCTGGATCCGAAGCTGCGCGAGACGATGCGCTTTGAGATCAAGGCGCTGCAGCGCAAGTTCAACTTCACCATCATCTTCGTTACGCACGACCAGAGCGAGGCAATGGCGATTTCCGACCGCATGATGGTTTGCGACATGGGCAAGATCATGCAGATTGATACGCCTGAAAACCTCTACAACAAGCCGTGCAACCGCTTCGTCCATAACTTCCTGGGCGAGAGTACGTTCATCAACGTCGTCGTGAAGGATGGCAAGGTCTATGCCAAGGGCGATATGTCTCAGCCGCTGGATCTCGCGATTCCGCAGGATGCGGCGCAGGAGATGGTCGTCGCGACCCGTCCTAACGAAATCGCGCTTACCGGCGTAAGCGAGGGCGGCTACAAGACGCACATTGAAAAGCGCATCTTCCTGACTGACCGCACCGAGTATCTGGTGCCGGTCGGCGAGCAGGTCGTCAAGATTCAGACGCCGCACCGTGTGCATTTTGCCGAGGGCGAGGCGTGCTGTGTCAAGTTCCTGGAGCCGATGTGGTATCCGGCGGACGATGGCAAGGCCGATCAGGAGCGCGCAAGGCGTCAGCTCGTCTGATTATCCTTACAGATCTGGAAGGATTAAGCGTTGAAACAAGAAGGATCCGCAGAAATATCTGCGGATCCTTCCTGTTTGTTTGAGCGTTAGCCCTGATTGCTCATCGCGCGCTCGGCCTGCTCAATCAGGCGCTTGGTCATGTAACCGCCGATATAGCCCGCCTGACGGGAGGGGAGATCGCCATTATAGCCCTTCTTGAGGTTGATGCCCAACTCAGAGGCGATCTCATACTTCATCTGGTTGAGCGCATCTTTGGCCTGCGGCACAACGACGCGGTTGCTGTTGGAGTTGGTATTCTGTGCGCCCTGCTGGCCCTGCATGTTCTGCGGGTTCTGCTGGTTCATATTCTGATTCATGTTCTGATTCTGATACATAGGAAGAAGTCCCCTTTCATGCATTGTTTCTGCCGGAGGCAGAATGATTAATAGCTCTGGCCGGCCATCTGCTGCTCAGCCTGCTCGATGAGCCGCTTGACCATGTAGCCGCCGACGTAGCCCGCCTCGCGGGAGGTCAGGTCGCCGTTGTAGCCCTGCTTGAGGTTCACGCCCAGTTCGCGTGCGATCTCATATTTCATGTTGTCAAGCGCGCCGCGTGCCTGTGGCACATTGATCTGATTGCCTGAGGAATTGCTCGCCATCTCTTTTTCACCTCCAATCGGTTCGCGCTTATTGTGACCGCATGGCCGAAGCATATCCTGACAGTTTTCGTCACGATTTCCACCTTCCTGACAGCCTTAATCTGGCTTTTGCGTACCGGAAGGAATTTCACTGGAAGGAATTTTTCTTCTTTTCAATTGGGCGCAGATGGTGTATAATCGATCCTGATAAACTTTCGTTTTCAGGAGGAATGGTTTTATGGCTAAAGGCGGTTTTCCCGGTATCCCGGGCGGCAATATGCAGCAGCTCATGCGTCAGGCGCAGAAGATGCAGCAGATGATGGTGGCCAAGCAGGAAGAGCTTGACGCTCGCGAATATGAAGGCACGGCCGGCGGTGGTGCGGTTGCCTGCAAGATCAGCGGCAAGCGCCAGATCATCTCTCTGACCATCCAGCCCGATGCGGTTGATCCGGATGACGTCGAGATGCTCCAGGATATGATCGTCGCTGCGGTCAACGATGCGCTCAAGAAGGGCGAAGAGACCCGTGAGGCCGAGATGAACAAGATCGGCGGCGGTATGGGCGGCATGTTCTGATCATGGCCAGTCAGATTGAACCCATCGCCAGAATGGCGCAGCAGCTCTCTCGATTGCCGGGCATTGGCGCAAAATCTGCGTTGAGGCTGGCATATCATATCGTCTCCCTTCCGGAGGATCAGGTGCATGAGCTGGCCGCAGCAATCTGGCAGGGCCGCAAGGCAGTCAAGTATTGCTCTCTGTGCGGCAATTATACCGTAGAGGATCCGTGCCCGATCTGTGCTGATGAGCGCAGGCGAAATGGCGTTCTTTGCGTGGTGCGTGATCCGCGTGACGTTGCGGCTATGGAGCGCATGCGCGATTTCAAGGGTACTTATCATGTGCTCCATGGAACGATCTCTCCGATGGAGGGCATTGGTCCGGAGGATATCCGTATCCGGGAACTGCTCGCGCGTGTGGGCAATGAGGATATCAAAGAGGTCATTCTGGCGACCAATCCCGATATTGAGGGTGAAGCGACGGCCAGCTATATCGCGCGCCTGCTCAAGCCTATGGGCA
>CAZACE010000174.1:0-4610 GCA_964483255.1 uncultured Oscillospiraceae bacterium | reverse complement strand
GCACGGACGGTGGCGTTGGGGGACTTCCACATCTCGTGCAGGTTGTACTCTGTCATGCGCTGAGCGTTCGGTGTGATGGTTGCGCACTTCACTCCTACGCCGTACTTTTTGATCGCCTCT
Source organism: uncultured Oscillospiraceae bacterium (assembly GCA_964483255.1). GTDB lineage: Bacteria > Bacillota > Clostridia > Christensenellales > Aristaeellaceae > Ventricola. The sequence goes on along the minus strand of CAZACE010000174.1, from coordinate 4,490 downwards.
CCGGCATCTCTGGTTATCTGATCACCGGTCTCGTCACGGACAGGAAGCCCGAGGTCATAGTATTCTGTCTTAAGGTCTACAAAAGGCAGAATGAGCTCATCCTTTATCATCTTCCAGAGTATCCTTGTCATTTCATCCCCGTCCATCTCAACGATAGGCGTGGTCATTTTGATCTTTTCCATATATGTCTCCTTATATTGTTCATGTGGGCCTGCGCAAATATCCGTCCGAACCGATATGGCTGCCGCGGCTTCGGTTCTGCCGGACATTTGCGCGGAGCCATTTCGCGTCTGCCAGTCCGACTATATTTCTTTTATTTGTCTTACGACATCCATGATGGTGCCGTCGCGGGCTTCTATTATTCCTACTATCCTGTCTTCGAACTCTACTTTGTCGGGCTCGCCTACTATTGAGTACGCTATATCGCGGAGTTCTTCTATTGTTTTCAGAGGTACGCAGTCAGCTTCTTTGAGTGCCTGCAGTATGTCCTGTCTTGCAGGGTTGACTGCCACTCCGTAGTCTGTAACTACTACGTCGATGCTCTCGCCCGGTGTTGTGACTGTTGTCACTTCCGTGCAGATGGCAGGGATCCTTCCCTGAAGCAGCGGGCATATGACTATTGCGCATTTTGCTCCCTGTGCTGTGTCAGGGTGTCCGCCCTGCGCGCCTGTGATCATTCCGTCGGATCCGACTACCACGTTGCAGTTGAAATTGACATCCACCTCGAGCGATGCCAGCACTACGTAGTCAAGCTTATTTACTACAGCGCCCTTGTTGAGAGGGTTGGCATAAACCGATGCCGGGATCCTGTGATGGTTCACGTTCTTGAGGCTCTTAACCGCGTCAAGGTCGAAGTCCTGAACGTCGATCACCTTGCCGATCTTCCCCTTCTTGAGCAGCTCGACCATCGGCTTGCAGATGCCGCCGATCGCCCAGCCCATCTTGATGCCCTGCTCGTCCATGTACTTCTCGAGGAAGAGGTTAGCCGCAAGGGACGGGCCGCCGACGCCGGTCTGGAAGGAGAAGCCGTCCTTGAAATACGGCGTGGAAGCGATGACCTTCGCCACGTTCTCCGCCATCATCAGGTCGCGCGGGTTCTGAGAGATACGCGCAGCAGCGGAGGCGATCTTCTTCGGGTTGCCGATGGAATCGACGACGACGACAGCGTCAACGTCAATCGCCTCAACGGAAGCCGGCATGTTCGGGAAGTCAACCAGGCAGTCGGTAATGACGACGACATGATCGGCGAACTTCGCGTCGGTCATGGCGTAGCCGAGGGAGCCGCAGTTGCTCTTTCCGCCGATGCCGCGGCTGTTGCCGACGCAGTCGGAGGTCGGCGCGCCGACAAAGGCGATATCAATGTGCACTTCGCCAGCCTCGATGGCACGCGGACGGCCGCCGTGGCTGCGGATGATCGCAGTGGTCTTGAGCTTGCCTTCAGAGACAACCTGACCCATGCGGCCGCGGATGCCGGAGGTCTGGATGCCGATGACCTTGCCCTCTTCGATGTAATCGGCGATGAGATCATGCGCCGCGCCCAGGGAGGAAGCGGCGATAGTCAGATCCTTGAGACCCAGCTCTTCGATGGCAGCCTTCATGACCATGTTGACCACGAAGTCGCCCTCGCGCAGGTGGTGATGGAAGGAGAAGGTCATGCCATCCTTGGCGCCGCACTGAATGAGCGCGTCCTTGATGGTCTCCACGATCTTGCTCTCCTGCGGCTTCTCATAGCGGCGGGTGCGCGGAGAAGCCTTCTTCACGTACTTGCCATCCATGTAATTCTTGCCCTGATAGACTTCCTTGCCGTTTTCAAGCAGGAAATCCGGAATTTCACGTCCTACTGCATTCTTCATACCAGATCCCCCTCATACATGCCGCAGGCCTTGGCCAGCTTCAGGGTGCGCTCAGCGCCCGGGATAAACGCGACGTCAACCATCTTGCCATTGACCGTGAACACGCCGATGCCGGCGGCCGCAGCCTCGCGGAAAGCGCTGACCATCGCTTCGGCCTGAAGGACTTCCTTCTCGGTCGGCGCGAACAGCTCGTGAACCAGACGGATCTGCTTCGGGTTGATCAGGCTCTTGCCGTCAAAGCCCATGGCCTTGTTCTGGCGAACCTCGGCCTCAAAGCCGGCGTTGTCGTCCAGATCGGTGAAGACGGTGTCAAAGCACTGAATGCCGGCGGCGCGGGCAGCCATGAGCATCTGGCCGCGGGCCACGAGCATATCGATGCCGGACGGATCGAACTTGGTCTGCATGCACTTGCGGAAGTCGCCGCCAGAAATCGCCACGCCGAACATACGATCGGAAGCGCAGCAGATTTCGTAGGCATTGAGGATGCCCTTCGGGCTCTCCAGCGCAGCCATGAGCAGCGTGCGGCCCACCTCGACGCCGAATTCCTTCTCAGCTTCCGTCACGGCAGCTTCGACGGTCTTGACGTCCTGGGCGCTCTCGCACTTGGCAATACGGATGCCGTCGGCGCCGCCGGCGACACACACGCGGATATCTTCCTGCCAGTGCGGGGTATCCAGACCATTGATACGGACGATGACCTCGGTCTTGCCGTAGTCGATGGTGGTCAGCGCATGATAGAGGGAGAAACGGGCGGCGTCCTTCTGGTTCTCAGCGACAGCGTCCTCGAGATCCAGCATGATGGAATCGCAGCCATAGATGTAAGCGTCCTTGATGAGGCCCGGCTTCTGCGCGTTCATGAACATCATGGTACGGCGCAGACGGAAGCGTTCAGGAGTCGGTCTCTTGATCACTTGATGACACCTCCCCACGGGATGCCCGCAGCGCTCTTATCGCAGCTGCGGAAGACGGCGCATTCCACGCGCGCCTTGAGCGTGCAGTCCAGCGCGCCCTTATCGACTACCGTCACCTTGCCCTCGGTCACGCCCAGGCGCTCGAGGGTCTCCAGCACGGTCGCCTTGATCTGGCGGCCATACTGATTCATGACGCTGGAAGAGATATCCAGCTCGATGCCGCCCATTGCCGGCTCGACAGTGACGAGCGCGTCGCTCGATTCGAGCGTACCGGCAACAGCATTCTTTTCAATCTGCATAAATGTTTCCCTGCCTTTTCTTGGTCGTTTGCCCGTCATGCTAACAGATGCACGACAAAGCTCAGAATGGATGGGAATACGAGCACAACGACAATCAGTCGCAGTACCTGCAAAACAATCAGCTTGACGCTTGAAACGCCAAGGTCGGCGCTGATAAGCGCCATATCGCTCGCGCCAGCGGGTGTGGCAGCGAGCATGCCTTCCCTGCGGCTAAAGCAGCCGGCACGGTAAAGCAGGAAGCCGATGACAAAGCAGCCCAGCGTATATCCCGTAATCAGGATCACCACCGGCAGTCCAAGCGTCGTCAGCATTTTCAGCTGTGCCGCGCCGATGCTCGCGCCGACATAAGCGCCGGAGAGCAGCTGCGCGCACTTGCGCAGCAGGCGGGGCATCTGTGCCTTACCGGGGAAAGCGCAGGCAAATGCGATGCTGCCCAGCGTCGCAAAGCCCATCGTACCCGAGGGCATCGGCGACGCCTTGCCGATCAGGCCGCAGACGGCCGCCACGGCAAATGTGAGCACAACGTATTTCGCCTGAATATCCTTCTTCTTTTTGGTCTTGATGACTTCAGTTCTGCCCGCGTCGTCTTTGCCGGTGACTGCACGGATCATCAGCGGAAAGCAGCCGATGCCCAGCACAAGCCGGATGAACTGCATCGTCACGACAACGGAGGGATCCGCGCCCATATCGGCAGCGATCATCGGAATATCGCTGATGCCGCCAGGCACGCAGCACATCAGGGCCGTCATCAGATCCAGATTGCTGACGCAATAGATCAGAAGGCCGCTGATGATATTGATCACAAGCAGACACGGAATCAGGATCAGCGCAGGCCTGAGCACCGTTTTCATCTGGCGCACATCGTCACGGGTAATACCCGATCCGATAAACGCGCCGGCAATGATCTGCGCAATGGTTTTGGCGGGGCCGGGCATGTTGGCCTGTCCCGTAGTCACACCAAGCAGACAGCTGCCAATCACCGCGCCGATCATCATGCCGCCCGGCAGATGAATGCGGTCCAGCAGATAGCCAACCGCCAGGGCGCACGCAATGGTCAGCAGAAGCTGCATCCACGGTGCCATAGCACCACCCCCAACATGTTAAGAGGATATAAGTTCTTGATATGTTTTTCTTAATTTTCCCCAGATTCGCCGATGCGCCTGCCACTGCTGGCAGGCGCACCGACTATTCTGAAGAAGCGAATCGTCTCGCCGATTCGTTGTGTAATTACTTCTTCGCCTTCTTGAGCATCGGCATGATGACCGGGGTCACCAGCATGATGATGCAGAAGATGATGACGACGAACGCGATCGGATTGTTCACCGGGCTGAACATCGCGCCGATATTCGCCTTGCTCATCAGGTACGCACGAGAGAAGTTGGCCTCGCACATGGAGCCCAGAACCAGACCCAGAACGATCGCGGCGC
>CAZACE010000173.1:0-4623 GCA_964483255.1 uncultured Oscillospiraceae bacterium | reverse complement strand
ATCACCATACTCATTATAGCACATTTTCCCTTAAGTTAATGACATTGAATCGAAACTCCCCCTGACCTCCCTGCGAAAACAAACTTTTATTCAGAACATTTCTGCCACAGCAAACGCCGATCAAGAAACGCAGGGCTCAATGCCAAATTGAGTATTACTTATACTCCGGAATCCAGCCCTTGTGCGCCTCGATGAGCTCGTCGCACATGGCCACGATATCGTCGATACTCAGCTCGGCCGCGGTGTGCGGATCAAGCATCGCGGCCTGATAGATCGCGTCCTTCTTCTTGGTGACCGCGGCCTCGATGGTCATCAGCTGCACGCCGATGTTGGTGCGGTTCATGGCGGCGCACTGCTCGGGCAGGTCGCCGATGTAGGTGGGCACCACGCCGGACTTGTCGACCATGCAGGGCACCTCGACGCAGGCGTTCTTCGGCAGATTGGTGATCAGGCCGGTGTTGAGGACGTTGCCGCCGAACTTGAAGGGCTTGTTGGTCTCCATGGCCTCCATGATGTAGCTGGCGTACTCGTGGGAGCGCTCATGCGTGAGGTTGGCGTCGCCCAGCAGCTCGTCGCGCTGCTTCTCCCACTTGGCAATCTGATTGATGCAGCGGCGGGGATACTCGTCCAGCGGGATGTTGAAGCGGTCGATCAGCTCCGGATACTTGGCCTTGATGAAGTAGGGCATGTATTCGGCGTTGTGCTCGCTGGATTCGGTGACATAGTAGCCGAAGCGCTTCATGATCTCCAGACGGACCATGTTGTCGTGCTTCTCGGTGAGCGCGGCGGCGCGGGCCTTGATCTCGGGATACAGGTCCTTGCCGTCCTTGGTGATTTCCAGCAGCCAGGCCATGTGGTTAATGCCGGCGATCCTGGTCTGCACGTCCGGGTCGTTTTCCATGCCCACGGACTTAAACAGGCTCTCCGCGCAGACCTGCACGCTGTGGCACAGGCCGACGGTCTTCACGTCGGTCTCGCGCAGCATCGCGCCGGTGAGCATGGCCATCGGGTTGGTATAATTGAGGAACCAGGCGTTCGGGCAGACGGCCTTCATGTCCTCGGCGAAATCGAGCATGACGGGAATCGTGCGCAGCGCGCGGAAGATGCCGCCGATACCCAGGGTATCGGCGATGGTCTGGCGCAGGCCGAACTTCTTGGGCACCTCGAAGTCAATCACGGTGCACGGCTCATACAGGCCGACCTGAATGGCATTGACCACGAAGTCCGCACCGCGCAGCGCTTCGCGGCGGTTTTCCACGCCGAGATAGCTGCGGATGGACGCCTGCGCGCCGCAGTTGCGGTTGATTGCGTCGAGCATTTTTTGGGATTCCTCAAGGCGGACGGGATCAATGTCGTAAAGCGCAATATCCAGGCCGTGCAGCGCGGGGGTGCACATGCAGTCGCCAAGCACGTTCTTGGCAAATACCGTCGAGCCTGCGCCCATGAATGTGACCTTGATCATGATGGATCACTCCTTTGTGTTCTTGAAAAGATCGGATGGAGTCGGTTCATAGATTCTGAGGCCATTATATCAGCCTTGGCCGAGGAAATCCAGCACGATCTGATGAAAGTCCTTTGCTTCTTCATACAGGCCATATCGCGCGTGGTATAGCCTTCGGGCAGGCAGTTTCTCCGGCTGAACATGTATACCGTATAATCCTTGGCGTAGGCGTGCTGCATCATGGCCATGGGCAGGGCGGTGCCCTTTACGATGTTCAGTCCGTCGCCGAGGCCGGGCGGCATGATCAGCGTCCTTGCGCCGCTGCCAAAGCGGATATAGTGCATGGTATCGCTGCCGAGCCGAAGGGCGCCGTTGCGGAAGCTGGGGATCATCGCATATCTCCTCCATGCGTAAGGATGAGCTTATTGCATCACAGCTTGCCTGAGCGCGAACAGGGGAATTCTGTCTGGACGCTGAGCGGCGTCCTCCCTGAAAGAATCTGGAGGAGGAAAGAGGAAATCCGGCGATCAGGGCAGAATACTAGCAAAAAGACAAAAGAAACAGGGTGACGACATGGATTATTCGAAGCATTTCCCGATCTGGAACAGGCTGACGGCGGATCAGCAGGAGCATATTCTCTCCGTATCTGAGTTCCGCCAGGTGAAGGCAGGCACAATCCTGCATGACGGCAGCCCGGAGTGCATGGGACTCATCGTGGTGCGCAGCGGTCAGCTGCGTGCGTATATGCTCTCCGACGAGGGTCGCGAGGTGACGATCTGCCGCTTTTTCGATATGGACGTCTGCCTGTTTTCCGCGTCGTGCGTCATGCCGAATATGCAGTTCGATATCTTTATCTCCGCGGAGAAGGACTGCGATCTGTGGATCATCCCTGCCTGCCTGTATAAGAATCTGATGGAGGAATCGCTGCCTGTGGCGAGCTATTCCTGCGATCTGATCTGCAATCATTTTTCGGAGCTGACATGGCTCATGGAGCAGATCATGTGGAAGAAGTTTGACGAGCGGCTTGCGAAGTTCCTGCTGGAGGAATGCCGGCTGGAGGGCAGCAATTCCCTCGTAACGACGCATGACAGGATCGCCAATCACATGGGCACGGCGCGCGAGGTGGTCACCAGAATGCTGCGCTATTTCCAGAGCGAGGGCATGGTCCGCCTCACGCGCGGCACGGTGGAGATTACCAATGCCAAGAAGCTTGAAATGCTTTTAAATGAACGATGATCAATCCAAAATCCCCGGTCTGCGTCTTTGCAGGCCGGGGATCTTGGATTATGGTATGATCCGGGTGATTTTTTCCAGCAGTATGCGCAGCTGGGCTTCTTCCTCGTCGCTGAGGGCCAGATGGATCTGCTGCTCGGTGATTTTTCCCTTGCGCAGCGCGCGTTTGAGCAGGCTGTCCGTCCAAAGAAGCTTCCAGACGGTTGTGTCGCTCGAGACATGTTTTTCCCATTTGCGGCGCTTTCTGCTTTTGCCGCCTTCTTTGGCGGCATCAGGCGCTGCTTCCTGAGTCCTGCGAAGCTTTTCGATGTACTTTTCCCCGTATTTGCAGCGCACATGGCTCAGCGGGCAATGCCTGCTGCATCCGGGGCAGACGTCTTCTTTTCGTTTTCCCATTTGGTCTTCTCCCGAATGATGCTGTCAGCAATGGCACAGCTTGTTTCCGCGCTCGATTCTGCCAAGATACGAGCAGATGCCGCCGATGTTTTCCACGCGGGTATAGCCCATTTCACGCAGAATACAGGCTGCCTTGCAGCTTCTTGCGCCGCTGTGGCAATAGACAAACAGCGGCACATCCTTTCTGGCTGTCACATGGCGGATGTCGTCGATGCTCTGCAGCGGCACGTTGCGGCTGCAGGGAATGTGGCCTTCGCTGTATTCCTGCGGCGTGCGCACATCTACCAGCAGCGCGTCGGGCATGGCGTCGTAGGATTCAAGGCGCTGATTGATATCGGCGCGTTTGAGAAAATCGAAGATTCCCATAGCTGTTCACCTCCTTGCGCGCATCAGGTTCTGGCCATGCCGTCCACGCTGAGCACGACGCCGGTGATATAGGAAGCTTCTTCGGAGGCGAGGAACACGAACGCATTGGCGATATCCTCCGGTTGGCCGAGGCGGCGAAGCGGAATCCGCTCGATCATCGGTTTGATCACCGATTCGGGAACGGCTTTCATCATGTCGGTTTCCGTGATGCCCGGGGCGACGGCATTGACGCGGATGCCCTTGGGGCCGAGTTCGCGCGCCAGTGATACGGTGAGGCCGTTCACGGCGAATTTGGACGCCGGATAGGCGAAGCCGCTGGGCTGGCCGGAGATGGAAACCATGGATGAGGTAGAGAGGATCACGCCGCTGCCGCGGGCGATCATGCATTCGCTGGCAGCGCGGGTCGCGTTGAATACGCCCTTTACATTGAGGTCCATGACCTTATCGAAGGTTTCCTCGGTGTATTCGGTGAACGGGGTGCTCTCGGATACGCCGGCATTGTTGACCAGAATATCCACGCAGCCGTACTTGGTGGTCGCTTCGATGAATGCGGCGCGTACGGATTCGAGCCTGGAAAGATCCGGGCTGATGCCTGTGACGGTTGCGCCGGGATGCTTTTCCTTGAGCTGGGCGACGGCCGTGTCTGCGGAGGCCTGTGTGCTCGCCGTAAGAATGACGGTTGCGCCTTCCTTCAGGAATTTGTCGGCGGTCGCAAAGCCAATGCCGCGGCTGCCGCCGGTGATGATCGCCACTTTATCTTTAAGCCTCATATTGAGTACCTCCTTATATTTGTTGAGACAAATATAATCTATTTTTGTCCGATTTTCCGTGACAAAATCACCTTTAGAGGATAAATTGCATTTTTTATTGCTTTGCGATACAATCATAGTCAAAGAGGAAATGGGAATGCGCAATGAACAGCGGAAAGACACAGAGATGATCGAATACTATCGCAGCCGGGGCGCGCCGCAGTTAATGAAGTATACGGGTTTTCCTATTGGGTGACGCCGTGCATGAAGAATTGCAGGAACGGGCCGTTCATCCGCTGGGATGGTCAGATGTATGGAAATGCGGACGAGGCGTTGATCCTGAAACTGCTGGGAGAATAAATGTGCTGTGCAGCTGCATGCACGCTGCCTTGGCGTGACCTGCCTATTTTTTTGCCTAAGACGCAGCAGCTTCTTGAA
>CAZACE010000172.1:0-4629 GCA_964483255.1 uncultured Oscillospiraceae bacterium | reverse complement strand
GATGGGCAAGCCAGTCAGGGAATTCTTGAAGATCTGCTCAAAACCGAGGAACTTGATGATGCCCAGGTTGACGCTCGGATGCAGACGGATACCGCCCTTGTACGGACCGATGGCGCTGTTGAACTGGACGCGGAAGGCGTTGTTCACCTGAACCTGTCCCTTATCATCCACCCACGGCACGCGGAAGAGCAGCTGGCGCTCGGGCATGGTGATGCGCTCAAGCAGCGCCTCGCGGCGATACTTTTCCTCATTGCGCTCGATCACGGCGCGCAGGGAATCGAGCACCTCGCGCACGGCCTGATGGAATTCCGGCTGGCTGGGATTTTCACGGACAACGCGGTCATAGACCTCATCAACGTAAGACATGGTTTTGTCCCCCTTATATATCGAGTTGGCATTTACACTGTATGCCACTTTGCTTCGCTTTGCTCATTATAGGACATCCCCGCTCGATTTGCAAGTATTTTTATTCAGATTTTCTGTTTTCTTTCAAATCCAAACACTTTCGCATCATATTTGCATGTTCTGATTGTAAATTATCCGTATTTTGCAATTCAATTCCCGAGTATACATTTGACAGAAGGCCTTTGCTCGCGTATACTGTCAGGGAAAACCATGCATTCGGAGGCATCTATGGCATACAGCGGCGCAATTGCAGACACGCTGCGCGAGGTATTCAGCGCGGCAGGCATTCTGGCGACATTTGAGGACAAAAACGGCGTCGGCGTATTCACGCTGCGCATGAAGCTGCGCTGCCGCATGCAAAGCGCGCAGATGATCGTGCTGGTGCGCGAGGACAATTATTCCACACTCACGACGCTTCCGCTGACGGCGGATGCAGATCACCGGCTGGCGATGGCGGAGTATCTGACGCGGGTAAACTGGGGCATGCGCAACGGCAATTTCGAACTGAACATGGACGACGGTGAGATCCGGTACAAGACGTATGTGCACGTCGGCAAGGAGACGCCGGATATGGGTGCAGCACGGCTGGCCGTCCTGCTGCCGTTTTTGATGATCGATCGCTTCGGCGATGGCATCATCGACGTGCTTTTCGGGTTCAAAACGCCGAGGGAGGCATTTGAGGCCATCACCCCTTAAAACCACGCGAAGCGTAACAGGGAGTCTGAGGGACAATGTCCCTCAGGCAGGTCTGGGCGGCAGCCCAGCGTCCCCATGCGCGAAGCGCCCATGTCATCAAGAATCGGAGAGGAACCGATAGGCGACAATTACGATTCCGATACAAATACAAAAGGATCTCTGCAATCATCGCAGAGATCCTTTCATACTATCCCGGAATCTCAATAGTCGCCTGACGGCTCCGCTGAGATTCTTGCCTGCGTGCGCTTCGCGCATGGGGAACGTTGGGGATTGCATCCCCCATCCCCTGCCCGGGGAACATTGTCCCCAGACCCCTTCTTCGCTTCGCGGAGGTTTAATGCCACGCCAGCGCGTCGACGGTTTCCGTCCCATCCCGATCCGCCAGCTGCGTGAGCTTGATGGACAGATAGCTATCCCTGAACGCATAGGGATAATGCATCTGACCGCCATCAAGCGCTGCAGCAAACCTTACCATCACCGTACACACGGCGATATCGTCTTCCGTCATCGCCTTGTCCCAGCCGAACGGGTTTTCATACACCCGCTCGCCATCAAAATCGATCGCGCGCAGCGTGCCCGTGATCTCGTCGTGATGATACACAAGCTTCGCCTTCGCCGGTCTGCCGTCCTCGCGCACCCAGCGCACCTCGTCGTCGAAGATCTCGCCGCACGTGCCCAGAATGCGTAGATGATTCGTGCGGATCGCGCTGTGATACTGGCTGCCCGCAAAATCATGCATGCCCACGCGCCCGCCGCCAAAGTCAAGCTGCGCCAGCACGCGGTATTCGTTTTCAATCTCACCGCCCGCAACCAGACCCGGCCTGCCGCCGGTATACACGATCGGCGAGGTCAGTTTGCGTGCACGGATGGTCACTGGGCCGCTCTCCTCGCCCAGATATGCGCGCAGCATGCTGATGCCGTGATAGTCGTGCATCATGGACATCCAGACGTTGTGTACGTCGCCGAGGACGCCCTTTTCAATCAGCGTGCGGCGCGCCTGATGATTCGGATAGAGGAAATACTGCTCCGCCATCTCCAGCGGCGTACCCGTCCGCTGCTGAAGATCGCGCATCTGCTCAAGCGTCTTTTCATCTGTGGCCAGCGGCGTTTCGCTGAGCACCGGCACGCCCCTGCGCAGCAGCTCCATCGTCATGCCCGGCATGACCGCCTTTGTCTGGCAGGATACGACAAAGTCCGGCTTCGTCTCAAGCAGCTTATCCAGTTCCCAAAAGGCTTTCACACCATGCGCTTTTTCAAATGCCTCCGCCTTTTCCCGCGTGCGGCAGAGCACACCCGTGAGCGCAAAGATCTCCGGCAGATTGAGCGCCGCGCGCACGAAAAACATCGCGCGCCAGCCATTGCCGGCCACAGCATAGCGAATTTTACCCATCAGCTTATTCCTCGCTCATAAAGTCGATAATCTTATTCACATAATCGCCCAGCACCTCGTCGTGCGAGCTGTAGAGCTCGTGCTTCGCGTCAAACCTGACCAGCTTGCCGTCGGGCACCTTCTTGATAAAGCGCTCCTGATCGCCAAGATCCACAATGCTGTCCTGAATCGCCTGGCAGAGCATCACAGGCACGCGGATCATCTGCGCACGATGCAGCAGCGGCTCGGTCACGCCCGCCGCCTCGCGGATCCAGCTGTAGGTCGGGCTGCAATTCTGCAATTCTGCGCGCGCCACGCGCTTTTTCTGATAATAATCAAATCTGGCACGCGAGGTCATGTGCGATGTTTCGTATTTTTCCCTCGCCGCGTCGAACGGCTTGCCCACGAACGCGCGCTCCTTGCCCTTGCCCATCAGGCAATACATATCGCCCATCGCCTTCGCCGCCCGCCTGGGCAAAGGCCTGGTGATCGGCGCGATCATCGGCGCATTGAGCACCGCGCGGGAGAACCACTCCGGATGCTCGATCAGCGCAAACGCAGCCACCGCGCCGCCCATCGAATGGCCGAAGAGGCAAATCTTCTGTCCGCTGGTTCGCGGATAGACGATCTTTTCCATGAACTGCTCCAGATCATGCAGGTAATCGGCAAAGTGCTCCACATGCGTCACAGACAGATCTTCAACCTCGCGCACGGATTTTCCGTGTCCACGCTGATCCATCGAAAAGACGCTGAAACCATTCTGGATAAAATACCATGCGAGCTCACGGAATTTTTCGGCGCATTCCGTGTACCCATGCACAATAACGACAACCTTGCGGGCGTCGTAGCGGTTATAGATTTCGCAGTGCAGCGAGCCGCCGGATAAAAGAGGCATTTCGATCTCCTCTCTCATCGCCGCAAGACCCGGCTCCACAACCTTTGTCATCAACTCTTCATATTGCGCTTCGCGAATGATTCTGACCATGTTTCTCCCTTCCTCTGATTGGGTTTGTCGCATCTACCTAATTACAATCATTATAGCGCAAAAAAGCCCCTCCTTCAAGGGAGGGGCAACTGTCTTCAGTCCTCTTTTTCGTCCTGCTCGCGTTCCGCTTTGTTCTTCAAAATGCGTTTAAGCACCATATTCACATATTGCGAAAAGGAACGGTCGCTCTCTTCCGCAAGCGCCTTGATTCCTTCAACGACATCATGATCAAGTGTAAGGCTTACATTCTTTTTCACATCCACAATCCCTTTCGTCTACCGCTCTAATTACACTTGATTATATCGTATTCTATTGCAACGCACTGTATTATGCTATATAATAATATTTAGTGCTATCATATATTATCGAGGTGAAAAATATGTGTTTCACAGAAGAACTCCAACGTGCTTTTTCTCAGCTTCAGTCCATCATCCTTGAAGACCAGAATGCCGATCTGCTTGACATGTCCTATGCGGAATTCACCCTCAAATGCTACGCCGGATATGCCGACCGCATTTACGCCACTCTCCTTCGCGAGGGCTCTCCGCTGAATAACGCTTTGCGCGCCATCGGCATTGATCAGCCGCGCGATCAGCTGGTCATGCTGCTGAATACCTTTTATCTGCATCTGCGCACCCATGCCATTTCCCCGAGCTGATCCTTGCTTTATACCAGAAAAGACGGCCCGCTTCAATCAGCAGACCGTCTTTTTCATTTCACTTTATTTTCCCTCGCACCATTCGCGGATCATCTGCGCGGCAGAGCGGCTCATTTCGCGGCTGAAATCGCAGTTCCACTTGCGCTTGGTGAACGCCATGATCCAGCGGTCAAAGCCCTCGTCGTCCAGGCCCTGGCGCTCCTTGAGCATGCGGATCATCTCATCCGCATCCTGCATCTTGTAGCTGTTCTCGTGCACGACGTCCTCCAGCTTGAATCGCGGCGGCTTCTTGCGGTCGATCTGGCTCTGGGTCGGCTTTCCGAACACGGCCATGCACACCGGCTTCACATACTCCGGCAGGCCAAGAATCTCGCGCTGGGTATCGCAGTGCTCGATGATATCGCCGATGTAGCAGGAGCCATAGCCCAGCGCATCGGCAGCAACTACGGTCGCATGCGCGGCGATGATGGTATCGGCAACGGCGAGCATGAAATCGCCCTCAGCCGGCACGCGCAG
>CAZACE010000171.1:0-4642 GCA_964483255.1 uncultured Oscillospiraceae bacterium | reverse complement strand
CCGCGAAGCGAAGAAGGGGTCTGGGGATGAAATCCCCAGGCGGGGTTTCAGGGGCGGCAGCCCCTGAGAAAAGGAGCGTATATTATGAGACTCGATAAGTACCTGAAGGTTTCCCGCATCATCAAGCGCCGTACGGTCGCCAAGGAAGCGAGCGAGGGCGGAAGAGTGACGATCAATGGCAAGGTGGCCAAGCCGTCCAGCGAGGTCAAGGAAGGCGACGTGCTGGAGATCCGCTTCGGCGAGAAGATGGCGAAGTTCCGCATTCTGCAGGTCGCAGAGACCGTGCGCAAGAACGACGCGGCGCTCATGTATGAGCTGCTGGACGGGGAGGACGATCTTTGATGAACGCTGCTGTGATCGTGGCGGCGGGCCGCGGCTCGCGCATGGGTCTTGACCGCAATAAGGTGCTCTATCCGCTGTGCGGCGAGCCGATCGTCGTGCGCACGGCGCGTGCGTTTACGGATTGTGGTCTGTTTGATGGCGGCGTGGTCGTGGTCACCGGCGCGGACGATATCGCGCAGATGAAGCGCATGCTTGAAGACGCTGGCGTGGCGGTGCGCGCTGTCGTCGAGGGCGGCGCGGATCGTCAGGCGAGTGTTTTCTGCGGCATTGCGGCTTGTGATGAAAATGCGGATATCATCGCCATTCACGACGGCGCAAGGCCGCTGGTTACGCGCGAGGTGATTGAACGCACGATTGAAAGCGCGAAGCAGTATGGCAGCGGCGTGGCCGCCGTCATGCTCAAGGATACCATCAAGCGCGTGGATGAAAACGGATGCGTCATCGATACGCCTATCCGCGATACGCTGCGCGCCGTGCAGACCCCGCAGACGTTTGATGCAAGGCTCATCCGCGCGGCGCATGAACGCTACCAAAATGGCAATGAAGCGGGCCTTCGCGCGACGGACGACGCGATGCTCGCTGAATGGATGGGGCATATCGTTCATCTGACTGAGGGCGACGTGGAGAACATCAAGCTGACGACCCCGGAGGACATGCTGCTGGCGAGCGAGGTGCTCGTGCGCCACGGCGAGGCGAAGAAGGAGGACAAGATCATGCGCATCGGACACGGATACGACGTACATCGCCTTGTGGAGGGGCGCAAGCTGATCCTCTGCGGCGTGGAGATCCCGCATACGCTCGGCCTGCTGGGGCACAGCGACGCGGACGTGGCCTATCACGCGCTGACCGACGCGCTGCTGGGCGCGGCGGCGATGGGCGATATCGGCAGGCATTTCCCGGATACCGATCCTGCATACAAGGGAGCGGATTCCGGTAAGCTGCTCGATCATGTGATGGAACTCATCTGGGCGAAGGGATACGTCGTGGGCAACGTGGATGTGACCATTATCGCCCAGAAACCCAAGCTCAAGGACTATATCGAAACGATGCGCGAAAACATCGCGGCGCATCTGAAGGTGGATCCGGACTGCGTGAATGTGAAGGCGACGACGACCGAAAAGCTGGGCTTTGAGGGCGAAATGCTGGGCATCTCCACGCATGCCGTGGCGTGCATTGAAAAAGCGTAAGGAGTACGCATTTTGGCGAAGAAAAGAAAAAAGCGCCGCAGCCTGATCGCTGCGGCGTTTGACAGGCTGCTCAGCGCGATCGACTGGCTCTGCGAGAGCATCGCCGGGGCTTGTATGGCGCTGATGAAGGGGATTGCGGCAATCCTTGGATGGCTTCTGCTCAGCACAGGACGTTTGCTTGTGATGCTGGGCAAAGCGATCCTCGCCGTGCCGGTATGGGCATTGCGCAAAATCACCGCGCCGGAAAACGGCGCGGCGCGCTGCCTGAAGCTGGACGGGCCGGAGTTTGAGGCCTATGTTGCGCTGGTGCTGGAGGATAACGGGTTTAAGCACGTTCAGCTTACCAAGGGCAGCGGCGATCAGGGCGTGGATATTCTTGCGGAGAGGAACGGAAAAACCTACGCCATCCAGTGCAAAAACTACGAGGGCGCTGTGGGCAACTTCGCCGTGCAGGAGGCCTACACCGGCGCGCAGTTCTACGGCTGTGACGCGGCGGCGGTCATCTGCCCGGGGGAGTTCACGCGCGGGGCGAAGGAACTGGCAAACGCCACCGGCGTGCTTTTGTGGGATGGAAAAAAGCTCTCGCACATGATGCGCGTGAGCGGCAGAAGGCCAAAGCGCCGCGGATGAAATCCCTCAGGCAGAGTTTGGAGCAGCAGCCCCAACGCATCCGCGGGCTTATTTCTTGCTGCGCAGACCGGCGAAGAGCCAGAGATACACGGGAATCAGATAATGCGCGGCCGCTGCGTAGCGGATCCAGTAGCAGGTGGGCGTCACAAGGATCAACGGGAGCAGGAGGCCAAACGTAGGCACGAGCGCGATGAGCAGCCTGAATTGCCCGCGAAGGAGCATGCACAGCAGCAGGAACACGCAGCCCCAGAACATGAGGCCCGCCGGGATGAACCACTCGTCGGTCGGCAGGAAATCGCGGAGCGTGTTTCCGCCGAAGAGGTTTTTCATCTCAATGCCGTATTCGGTGAACGTATTGGCGACGTACTGCGGATCGAGCTTGTTGCGGATCACGCCGGCGGAGAGATTCCAGTCGGCGTAATTGATTTCAGGAACATTCAGCGTCCAGAAGCCGAAGGTGTTGAGCTCCCATGCCTCGATATAGGCGATGGGGTTTTTGATGAGCATGGAGAACCAGTGGCCGTACATGCCGTTTTCCATGGCGGCTGTATTAAAATCCGGGTCCCACTTGAGCAGATCGACGCAGCATGGACGATAGGTCTCCTTGTATTTTTCAATGGGGAGAAGCTCATTGAGGAACGCGCGGTCGCTTTTTGACATGTCGCCATCCAGCGCCGCGACGCGGGCCATCTGCTGCAGGACAAGGGAGTTGACCTCGCGCTTGTCGGTCGTCACGCCCATGGAAGAAAACACCGGGCCATGGACGACAAAGAACACGGCGATGGAGACGATGGTTGCAGCGAGCATACCGGGGCGAGGAGAGAGCTTCTTGGCAGCGCGGACGATCAGGCACAGCAGCTGCCAAGCTGCGACGCAGGCAATGACGCCGATGCCGTTGGTGCGCGAGAAGAGCACCATGAGCGCCATGAGGAGATACCTGACGAGGGAACGCGGGGACGGCTTATCCACGGGATGAAGCGCGTCGTCAAGGAGCATGACCGACAGCGCGGCGACGGAGACGGAGAACACCGGGTCTTTCCAGCCGGCGATGCTGTAGGAAGCGAAATACGGCACGAGGCCAAAGAGTGCCGTCATGGCGCATGCGGCTGCCATGCTGCATTTTTGCAGATGGCGGCAGACCCAGTCGATCAGATAAGACAGGCACGCACAGACATAGATCATCTGAGCGATGGTGTAGAGGGCATAGCCCGCCGTGCGGCTGCCAAGGAGCGCTTCGCCGACGTTCATGCACAGCTTGATAAAGAGCGTGTAGAGCACGGGATGATGGTTGACCAGAGGCTCCATGTCAAGCGCCTGCGCGATGGAGGTGATGGTGTCGTTTAAAACGATGCCGGGCCAATACGCCAGCAGATACGGCGCATAGCACACAAGCAGCGCGCAAAAGACGATGATGCGGCGCTTTGTACAGGCAGGCGAGGCGCTTGGCGCTTTGGACGCGGCGTCTGCCGGGACGAGCAGGCGATAGAGCGCAGAAAATAGCACCGTCAGCGCGGGAATCATGAGCACGAGCGCTGCGGCGTCAAACGCCGAATAGGGCGTAATATAGTTATCCAGCATGGTGCCGAAATAGCGGTCGCCCATGTGAATGTGATAGCCTAAGACCAGCACGGCGCTGACGGCGCAGGAGAAAGCGGCGAAGACCGCTGTTTCAATGCGTTTGAGCGGCTGGCGGGAGAGGACGCCGAGGGACGCAAAGCACGCCGCGATCAGCAGAAGGCGAAAGAATGGAACTGGCGCGAGCTGAAGATAATGAGACAGCACAAAGCTGCCCAAAAGCAGCAGGGCATACAGCGGCGCGCGGCGCAGGGAGAATGTATTCTTATGGGAAAGCGTGTTCATCGCAAAACCTCCGCAGGAAGATAACAGCAGTATATCACACAAATGCCGTTCGCGTCATCGTTTTTGCGGGCTCTCGCTTGACAAACGGGCATTTCTTTAGTATGATGTTTTCACTGTCCGCGTTGATGGGGTTGGCAGCCCGGAGCGGCGAATGAAAAGCATAAAAAAGTGGACGCGCCTGTGCGCGTCAACAAGGGTGGAACCGCGGAAGGCAACTTTCGTCCCTTGAATCCAAGCGAAGATGCGGATTCGGGGCGTGTCTTTTCGCGGTTCTTTGTTTTAAAGAAAAGACCCCGAGGAAGAAAAGGAGAGTATGTATTATGGGCAACATCACGATGGATAAGGTTGTCGCGCTGTGCAAGGGCCGCGGCTTCATCTTCCCGGGCTCCGAAATCTACGGCGGCCTGGCCAACTCCTGGGACTACGGCCCGCTGGGCGTCGAATTCAAGAACAACGTCAAGAAGGCCTGGTGGAAGAAGTTCGTTCAGGAGAACAAGTACAACGTCGGTCTGGACGCGGCGATCCTGATGAACCGTGAGGTCTGGGTGGCTTCCGGCCACGTCGGCGGCTTCAACGATCCGCTGATGGACTGCAAAGCCTGCAAGGCCCGCTTCCGTGCGGAC
>CAZACE010000170.1:0-4728 GCA_964483255.1 uncultured Oscillospiraceae bacterium | reverse complement strand
CAGATCCAGCCTGTGCACGGGATAGAACATGCCGCCGAGTTGGCTTTCCAGCTCAGCGGGCACAGCCGCCTGCGATTCAAGTCCGACGGGCTTGACGACCACAGCAAGGTCTTTATCCTGATACAGTATTTCCATATTACTTTATCTCGGAAAGCATCGATGTGCCCTTGAGCGTATTTTCCACGCCGAAGAAATCCAGCACGGTCGCGCTCAGGTCGGCATAGGTCTCGCGGATGCCGAGGTTCACACCGCCCCTGAGCTTCTTGCCCCAAACCAGCACCGGCACATGCTCGCGCGTGTGATCCGTGCCCGTATGGCAGGGATCACAGCCGTGATCGGCTGTCAGGATCAGGATATCCTCCTCGCCCATCAGCGCCTGAATCTGCGGGATCTGGCTATCGAATGTCTCCAGCGCTTTCGCATAGCCCTGAGCGTCGCGGCGATGGCCATAAGCCATATCAAAATCGACAAGGTTCACAAACAGCAGGCCGTCAAAATCCTCCCGCATCGCCGCAAACGTCGCCTCCATGCACCTGGCGTTGCCCGCCGCATGATTGGATTTCGTGATGCCGCGCAGGCAAAAGATGTCTTCGATCTTGCCCACGCCGTAAACGGTTCTGCCGCTGCGCTCAAGCAGCTCCAGCATGGTCGTCGGCGGCACGGCGCTGAAGTCCTTGCGGCTTCCCGTGCGTGTGAATGCGCCGGCCTTCTCGCCCACAAACGGGCGCGCGATCACGCGGCCCACCTCAAGCTCGCCCACGAGCATTTCTCGGGCAATTTCGCAGTAGCGATAGAGCTCCGGAACAGGCACAATTGCTTCATTGGCCGCAATCTGGAAGACGCTGTCGGCAGAGGTGTAGACGATCAGCTTGCCGGTTCTCATATGCTCCTCGCCCAGCTCATCAAGGATCGCCGTACCGGAGGCGGGCTTGTTGCCCAGCGTTCCGCGGCCGGTCGCCTGCTCAAAGCGCTCGATGAAATCCTGCGGGAAACCATTCGGGAACGTCGGGAACGGGCGCGCAAGCTGCACGCCGGCGATCTCCCAATGACCGGTCGTCGTGTCCTTGCCGGCAGAGACCTCCTTCAGCTTACCGTAGCAGCCCGCCGGGTCCGTCACATCGCTGGAAAAGCTGATCTCATCGATATTTCCCAAACCGAGCTTCATCATATTGGGCATATGCGGATGGCAGCTGCTGATGATATGACCCAGCGTATCCGCGCCGGCGTCGCCATAGCTTGCGGCATCCGCTAACGCGCCGATGCCCACGCTGTCCAGTACAATCAAAATCGCCTTTTTATTCATACACATTTTCCTTTCCGAGCGTTGAAAACTACCCCATGATACAAATGCTGCGCTTTTTTAAACTCCGTTATCTGCCCGGGCAGGCAACAGAGTCGCGGCGAATCAGCGAAGCCGGCATGCGGATCACGTAATGATCCATCTCCCTGTCGCCCTTTTCCATCACCAGCTTCAAATGTTCAAAGGCAACCTCACACATATATTTAAAATCCACCGTCGCGCTGGAAAGCGGCGGCGAAAGCAGCACGTCGATATCCAGGTTATCATAGCCGACAATGCTGATATCCTCCGGAATCCGAAGCCCGGCACTGCGCAGCTCTTCCATCACGCCTGCGGCCATCATATCGCTGGCAGCGAAAACCGCCGTAGGCAGATTGTCCAGCTTGAGCAGCTCACGCGCAGCGGCGCGTCCGCCGTCAAACGTCCAGTTCCCCACAAAATACAGCTGTGGATCCACCGACAGATTATGTTCCATCATCGCAAAACGGAATGCCTCCCAGCGCTCCTGCGCATTGCGTGAATCCGGCATGCCATCCACGTAGGCAATACGTCGATGCTTCATTTCGCTCAGATATCCCACCACCAGAGAAAGCATATGCAGATTATCCGGCATAACGGAGAGCATCTTCTCATCGCAATGATTGAGCAGAACAGCCGGCATCTTCATGCGCACGAGTTCGCGGATGGTATCCTCATGATAGGAACTGACCAGAAATACGCCTGAGACCGGGTGTTCGCGCGCGATATCCAGTACGCTCGCATGCTCATCGAGCCCTACATAGCTGAGCAGATAGCCATTTCTGCGGCAGATCTGCTCCATCTCAAAGAACAGCCGCGTATTGCAGGAGGAGGTATTGTGATAGATATCATTCTCATTGCGGCGCATGATAAACAGGATCGTTGCCGCTGAATCTGGATTGACTACAGCCACAGGCGCGTTTTCGCCCGCGACAAAGGAACCCAGACCCATATGCTTGGTGATGAGTCCTTCCTGCGCGAGCATCTCCAGCGACTTGCGGATGGTGACCCGCTTCACGCCGTATTGATCGCAAAGTTCGCGCTCATAAGGCAGCTTCGTGCCCGGCGCAAGTTCCTTGCTGATGATCTTCTTTTTCAGATCCAGATAGATTTTCCGATACAATGGCACAAACGCCTTTTCAGACATTTTTGTCAACTCGCTTTGCTCGGTTTATCCGTTAGGATAACCTGTTTTGCTTTATTATAAAGCAAAAATCGTGCCTTGTACAGGCACGATTTGAGGATTTGTATGCTTTTTTAAGACAGGTTGTCAGGCTTTCTTCTCCTTGCGGATGTTGGAGAAAATCGTCCAGGCGATCATCGCCACGCTGAGGATAATGAAGGTCAGCGCAATAGGACGACGGAAGAAGATCGTCCAGTCGTTGCGGCTAAGCTGCAGCGCACGGTCGAGATTCTTCTCGGCGATCGGTCCAAGGATAACGCCCAGAACAAGCGGCGCGCCCGGGAAGCCGAACTTCTTCATGAAGTAACCGATGAAGCCGAAGGCAATGGCAACCGCCACATGATACACCTGATTCGCCAGGCAGAACGCACCGACGATGCACAGCACCATGATAATCGGCATCAGATACTTAACCGGCACCTTGAGCACCTTCGGCGCCACGCGCGCGAAGATGACGCCGAACGCCAGCATCACGAACTGGATGACGATCATGCCCGCAAAGATCGCGTAGACGATATCCGCGCTGTTGGTAAACATCTGCGGGCCCGGGGTCACGCCGATGAGCGTCAGCGCGCCGAGCATGACAGAGGTGATCGTATCACCCGGAATACCGAGGCAGAGCATAGGGATCAGCGCGCCGCCGGTCGTACCATTGTTGGAGGCTTCCGGCGCGGCAATGCCTTCGTAGGAGCCATGGCCGAACTGCTCCGGATGCTTGGAGATCTTCTGGGCAACGTTGTAAGCAAGGAAAACCGCAATCGCGCCGCCGGTACCCGGAACGATACCGATGAATACGCCGATGAGCGCGCCAACGACAGCCGCCAGCAGGAAGCCGCGGATCTCTTTAAACGTCGGGAAAATATCGGTAACAGCCTGATCCTTAACCTCGACGACATTCTTGCCGCCCTGCACCTGAGTAAAGACCTCGCTGATCGCGAACACGCCGATGAGCACAGCCAGCTGCGGGAAGCCGATCATCATCTTCGTAGAGCCGAAGTTGAAGCGCGCCGCGCCGACCAGCGGATCAGTACCGACCATGGAGATCAGCAGGCCGCAGGCGCCGGCAATCAGACCCTTGACGACGTTCTTACCGGCAGAACTGGCCATGATGGAAATACCAAAAAGCGCCAGCGCGAAGTAATCGGCAGAATGGAACTTGAGCGCCACCTTCGCCAGCTGCGGAGAGATGAAAATCAGGCAGATGGTGGAGATGATGCCGCCGATGAAAGAACCAACAGCCGCCACGCCGATGGCCTTGCCGGCCTTACCCTGCTGGGCCAGCGGATAGCCGTCCAGCAGCGTCGCCGTCGCAGACGGCGTGCCCGGTGTGCGCAGCAGGATCGCAGAGACAGAGCCGCCGAACATCGAGCCGCAGAAGATGCCGCAGAGCATAACCAGCGCAGCAGACTTTTCAAGCGTATACGTCAGCGGAAGCAGCAGAATGATACCCATGGAGCCGCTCAGACCCGGCAGACAGCCGATTATAACACCAACCACAGTGCCGAAGATCGTGAGCAGGAGGTTCATCGGCTGAAAGACGTTGGCAAAGCCTGCCAGCAAATATTCAAACATTCAGTCGCCCTCCTTTACGCAAAGATTCTGCCGGTCGGCAGGAAGATCAGGAAGACCTTCGTGAACAGCAGCCAGATACAGATGGTAGTGATGATCGCAATGATCAGCATCTTCACGATGCTGCGCTCACCAAACAGATACATCATGCCAATGAGCAGCAGCGGCGTCATGATGATGAAGCCAACCTGCGTAACCAGCATAACATATGCGACGGACATCGCCACAGCAGCGATGAACAGAGACGCGGCGCGCTTATCCACATCCACCTTCGGCGCCTCTACACCGGAAGAGAGCGTAGTCACCGTCTGCGCCAGACCCAGAATCGCCAGCACAACGGCAATGAACTTGGGGAAACCGCTCGGTCCGATGCCCAGCTTCACCTGCTGAAGATTGCCCGCTGCAATGAAAACCGCCACGCCCAGCGCAATGCAGGCAATGCCGATCACAAGCTCAGAAAAGGGTTTTTTCTTTTTCAAGCAGGAACACCTCCTGATTTGTTTTGATCTCTCCCATCCCACTGAAAAGACCGGCCGCATTAAACGGCCGGCCTCCGCAGGATTCAGGAATAAAAATGCTTCAATCGATTACTTGCCGTAGCGGTCGCCGAAGCCCTTGGACTTGATCAGGTTCTCAAAGCGGGCATTCTCGCTCTGCA